>JBHHYW010000073.1:0-9870 GCA_046757745.1 Candidatus Scalindua sp. | reverse complement strand
CTCTGCTACAATGATCATAACGAAGATAATTGTATTATCTGCAAATGGCTTAAGAATACGCCAAAGAGGGTTCAATTAGCCTCGGAAGTTTCACACTTCATAGCTAATATATCAGGATTATGTGCAAGCGACCAGCGAGCATATTTTCTCCTCAATAGCAGAAGTTTCCACTCACGCAGCCCACCATCAACTATTTCATAGTTCAATTTATTTAGATATCCATAATTATTAACATTTAGCACCAGACAATGAAGGTGGATTCGCATCACTAAATCCACCCTTACACATGTTATGTATTATTGTATGATGGATTCCAGCCACAGTCTGACAGAAAGGTCTGAAGGCAAATCCATATATACTCTGTAATTGAATATGGAGGGTTAAAATGAAAAAGGTATTTATCTATCTGTACTGCATAATGTCATTTTTTATCTTCATTCCCGAGATTGTTCCGGCAAATCAGGATACTTTGAGCCGGGAAGTAAAGGAATTAAGGTCATTGATCATAGAAATGAAAAATGACTACGAGTCCAGGCTTAATGACATGCAGGATAAGATTGCAAAGCTCGAAAATAAAAAACCTGAAGACAAAAAAGAGGATATGCTAATTCAGTATGGCACAGGTGGAACATCTCCTCTAACATCTACTGTGTCAACAGCGCCGCCATTGAACAATACAGCGACAAACCAATTCGTAAATTCTAGTACCGACTCGTGGTCCCCCGCACAACCCATAAGCTTATGGAACACTGGAAAAAGTTTTGCTAACATATCATTTGATGGACTCTTTACTGCAGCGGCATCCACGGCAAATGATCTGGAAATGCTGGAAACGGGCGACCACGATCCAATTCAGCGTGGTTTCACAGCAGCAAACGAGGAGATTGCATTTGATGGAGCCATAGACCCTTACTTCAGGGGGTTTTCTAATATTGTTTATACACTCAATAAAGCGGGTGAAACGTCTGTCGAATTAGAAGAGACCTACCTGACAACATTTTCACTCCCATTAAATTTACAGGTTAAGGCAGGCACCTTTTTCACGGAATTCGGCAGGATAAACCCAACTCATCCTCACACATGGAATTTTGCCGATCAACCATTAGTCAATGGCAGATTTTTTGGTCAGGATGGTTTGAGAAATCCGGGTGCTCGCGTTTCGTGGCTGGCTCCGACTGACAACTATACGGAGCTTTTTTTTACGGTACAGGACAGCCAGGGGGAAACTGCAACCAGCTTCAGAAACAACGATGGCCTCTTTGGACGCAAGGCGGTTGAAACACGCGTACGCAATATGAAAGATCTTCTTTACGTGCCTCGTATTACCACTATGTTTGAATTAACGGATACACAAACTCTTTTACTGGGCGCTTCTGCTGCCTATGGACCAAACTCAACAGGCACTGACAAAAACACCTTAATTTACGGTATTGATGCTTTTTGGAAGTGGAAGTCTAAACATGCCTCTTACGGGTTTCCTTTCGTCAAATGGCAGACAGAGGTCATGGGCAGACGCTTTGAAGCCGGCGAGGACGCTGACGCCAATCTATCATCAGATGTAATGCATAACTGGGGCGCTTACTCAGAGGTTACATGGGGATTTAAAAAGAGATGGGTGGCAGGACTGCGCGGAGACTATGTAGATGGACTAAAAGGCGCCACCGACCCTTCAGGAGTTGAACGTTTGCGAATTTCCCCTAATCTTACATTTTACCCTTCTGAATTCTCTAAGCTTCGGTTGCAATATAACTATGATGAAATTCTTGGCAACGATAACACTGAACAATCATTATTTCTACAATTTGAATTCTTAATGGGTTCTCACGGAGCACACAAATTCTAAAAGGAGAAATTTATGAAATCAAAATATCTAACCGGTATTATTCTGGTTTTTGCCCTTAGCTGGACATCCGCAGCGTATGCAAAGCTGAAAATAGTCGCATCTACTCCTGATCTGGGCGCTGTGGCTAAAGAGATTGGAAAGGACAAGGTCAAAATAACTCACATTGCAAGGCCAACTGAAGACCCGCATTTTGTAGATGCGAGGCCAAGTTTTATGGTCAAACTGAATAAAGCGGATATTCTTATACATGGAGGTTTGCAATTGGAAATCGGCTGGCTGCCACCGCTCGTCATGGGGGCAAGAAACAACAAAATAATGCCGGGACAGCCTGGCTACTTAACAGCTTCAACCGGAATTCACGTATTACAAGTGCCCAAAATTGCCAGTCGTGCCATGGGGGATCTCCATCCATATGGCAACCCGCATTACATGCTGGACCCGTTAAATGCAAAGATTGTCGCCACACATATCTGCAAGCGTCTCTGCCTGCTCGACAAGGGGAATTGTACTTATTTTCAAGATAACTTGCAGGGTTTTTTAAAGAGGCTGGATAAGAAGCTTATTGAATGGGAAAAGATGTTGGAGCCTTATCGAGGCACAAAGATAGTTACTTATCATAGGACATTTCCTTACTTCGCACAACGGTTTCATATGGAAGTTATGGGGTCTCTTGAGCCTAAACCAGGGATTGCCCCTTCTCCCACTCATATCAATAACCTTATACCTATGATGAATAGTGAAGGAATAAAACTAATAATTATCGAAGACTTTAGAGAACGAAAGACACCCGAATTTGTTGCGTCTAAGACCGGCGCAAAGGTTGTCGTTTTACCGATCGTGGTCGGAGGCCGAAAAGAAACCAAGGACTATATATCTTTCCTTGATTATAATATTAATCAGGTAGTATTCGCACTTAAAAATGAATAATTATAAGATATCTGAATCATGAATACGGACGATTGTATCACATTAAAAAATGTTGCTATCGGGTATAATAGCTACCCTATACTCAGCAACATAAATTTCTCTGT
Organism: Candidatus Scalindua sp.; assembly: GCA_046757745.1. Lineage (GTDB taxonomy): Bacteria > Planctomycetota > Brocadiia > Brocadiales > Scalinduaceae > Scalindua. Next base: position 6,996 of record JBHHYW010000073.1, on the reverse strand, counting down.
AAAACCGGGTGAATTCGTGGTCTTATTTGGGCCAAATGGATCAGGCAAAACGACCTTGTTCAAAACTATTCTACATATTATTCCGCCTCTTCATGGCTCTATTGTTTACTACAACAATAAATCTCCTGGATTTGGTTATGTACCACAGCGCCAGTATTTAGATGGAATATATCCATTTACTGTTGAGGAGGTGGTTTTGATGGGCACATTTGGACAGCTAAGATCATTTTGCCCTATACCAAAGGCAAGCCGCTCCTTAGGTGAACAATGCCTGAAGGACGTTGGTATGCTGAAGACAAAGAGTATGTTATTTTCCGAGTTATCCGGGGGACAAAAACAGCGCGTACTTATAGCGCGCGCACTAACCACGAAACCAACGGTACTCCTGCTTGACGAACCTATTACGGGAATCGACATTACTGCCCAGAAAACGATTACTAATCTTATTACAAGATTACACAAAAAGCATCAACTTACGATCATAATGGTTACACATGAGATCCATCATATTCCGGAATTTGTAAGCAAAATAATCCATATTCATGATCGTAAATTACTACTTACTACCAGGGATAAAATAATATCCGCATCAGGAATGGATGAAACCTTACATTATAGGCAAATGTAATATGCAACAATTCTTAGAAATACTTAACCCGCATTTTCTCTTAAGAAACGCCTTATACGCAGGTCTGATTGTGGGGTTGGTATGCCCTCAAGTAGGGTTGTTTTTTGTGCTACGCCGTATGGTATTACTGGGTATCGCTTTGCCTCAAATATCGAATGCCGGAATTGCCTTTGCATTCCTATTGCATACGTTAGGATTGCACTTTTTCTACCATACTGAATCGGATAAGGCCATGGCGCTCACAGGTTCAATAGTATTTACGTTCATAGCTATCTTTGTATTAGCAATTCTTGAACGAAGGCAAAAAGAGTTTACAGAATATCGTATCGGATTTGCCTATGCCCTCGCGGGAGCCGCCTCTATATTATTTGTTTCCTGGAATCCGTATGGAAAAGCAGAAGTGCTTTCCATGCTGAAGGGAGAGATTATCTCTATTCCCGATATCTATGTATGGTCTATGCTTGCTATTTATGGCGCTATCTTTATTCTCTTAATCGGTTTTCACCGTAATTTTATACTGGTATCGTATGACAACGACATGGCAATAACTATCGGGAAAAACGTTTTATTGTGGGACATTTTATTGTATCTGATTATCGGCATTATCATCTCATTTGGAGTAATGACTGTAGGCCCATTGGTAATCTTTGGTTTCCTTCTCATACCGACAATTGCCGCCAGAATGGTCACTCGCGGTATCTTACTTTTATGTGTCGTATCTTCATCCATTGGAGTAATCGCCGCCCTGGTCGGTTTTTACCTCTCTTTCCGCTTCGATCTTCCGACAGGCCCTACAGATGTCATTCTACTCTGCATCATATTAGTAATACTATACTTAGGAAAATTGATCTTCCGGCTGACAAAGATAGAACCTAATCATTCATGGTTCAATCTTGCAGATTGAACCGAAACGTTTAGATTCGGGCTGCAAGCCCGAACCATCTGTGCCTGGGGGAACTCACTGAAACATCTGAAAATAAAAATTCCTTTTGACTTCAATCCATAATCTTTTTAACATTTACTAACATGTCGCAGACTTTTTCAGATTAAACATACAACTTTTCCTGATATCATAAGAACACTTAACAGGAGGCGCAGTATGATTCTGGTAACAGGCGGTACAGGATTTGTCGGAAGAAACATTGTACGATTGCTTGCAGAAAAAGGTCAAAAGGTAAGATGCCTTGTGCGTGAATCCTCTCCAAGGAATGTACTAGATGGAATTGATGTTGAGTTTTGTACCGGTGATATTCTTGTCCCTGATACACTTAAAGAAACATTTAAGGGAATTGACACTGTTATACATCTGGTGGGGATCATAAAGGAAATAAAGGGTGCAACATTTGAAAAAATTCATGCTAAAGGAACAAAGAATGTTTTAGAGGCAGCCAGTAATGCAGATATTAAGAAATACATACATATGAGTGCACTGGGAACAAGGCCCAACGGTATAAGCCGATATCATAAAACAAAGTGGCAGGCCGAAGAGGCTGTGAGAAACAGCGGCTTGAAATACGTAATCATCCGGCCTCCAATCATCTGCGGAGCAGATGACGAATTTGTAAATATGTTTGCAAAAATGATCAGGCAGACGTTCATAACCCGCATAGTACCAGTGATAGGAAAAGGCAAATCCAGGATGCAGCCGATTTATGTTGGCGATGTTGCACATTGTTTCTACGAGGCAGCAGTCAATGACAACATTTCAGATAAGACTTACGAAATCGGCGGCCCGATTGCAATCTCGTTTAACGAAATACTTGATACGATAATGAAGGTTATGCAAAAGGACAGATTCAAGATGCACCTGCCAGTAGCAATGTTTAAGCCCCTCGCCTACTTAATGGAGAAAACATCGTCAAACCCACCCTTGAACAGGGATCAATTAATCATGTTGAGGGAGGACAATGTCTGCGACATTACGGAGATGAAGAGAGACTTCAAGATTCAACCAAAGTCATTTGAAGATACAATCAGAACCTACTTATAGACATCCTATGTCTGAAAAGAAAAGGGGACTGAAAGAAAAGGGGACTGATTTATTTTAATAAAATAAATCAGTCCCCTTTTCTTTATTGCAGACTGGACACAATGCCTTTCAATATTTTCTTTAGTTCCGGGTCATACTGCTCTGACAGACCCAATCTTTTTGCCTGTGACTCTAATGCAATCTCGAGTATCATCTTTTCTTTCGTCTTAACGGCCAGATCTCTCAGTAACTCATCATTTCGACTTTGCAGCACTCTCAATTGTAATTCTTTCCCACTACCTTCCTCATCACCTATTACCGGTTCAGTTTCATTCACTCCAACCATCTTAAACGCTTTCTGTAGATTATTGATATCCCTTTCCAATGTCTTTATCGTCTTTCCAAGAGAGACGTATTTACCTTTAATAGTTGAATAATCTTTGGTTATTCCTCTTTTCTCCAGACTCAGATCATATCGCATGGCCTCCAGCTCCTTTGTCTTCATATCCAGCTTTTTAATATCCTGCTCAAGATCATACAGTTTTTGTTTTAATGATGCTGTCTCAGCAGCCTTGTCCCTGTATTTGTCCACAGCCCTTATGGAGACAAATAGGCATACTACACATATAACAATTAATACAACACAAGCAACAAGGATCCTTTTGATTTTTTCATCCTGCCCTGATTTCATAACTTTCATAATTATTCTCTTTGATATTTCTGTTCAAGTTTAATATATTAATACAACATAAACTTTACAAGGAAATTCTTAAGAAAGATGATATCCCTTTGGCTGATAGTAACAAGAAAACACCCTTATATGACGTACATGTAGATCTCCGGGCAAAGATTGTAGATTACCATGATTTCCTTATGCCTCTGGAATATAGCCGAATTATAAGTGAACACAGATGCGTGAGAAACAGTGCCGGCCTCTTCGATATTTCACACATGGGTGAAATAACTATTGAGGGGAAAGGGGCAATGGAATTAGTTCAAAAAATCATAACAAACGACATCAGTAACCTGCCGGACCATAAAGCAGCATACTCTCCTATCTGCGATGAAGAAGGAGGCATTCTTGACGATATCGTTATTTTTAAATACAACCTTGATAAATTTATGCTCGTAGTAAATTGTGGCAATACCAAAAAGGACAATAAATGGATAAGTAAATTTAAGACAGACAATGTAAATATAAGCGATGTAAGTGATCAAGTATCCCTTTTGGCCATACAGGGACCAAAGTCTAAAGATGTCATACGCCTGGCATTTGGAGCTGAATGTGCCGTACTTTCTCATTTTTATTTTATGGAAGTGACCGTGGGAGAAATGCAATTAACAGTATCTAGAACGGGTTACACTGGCGAAGATGGATTTGAAATCTTTGTAGACAATTCACACTGCATAGATTTATGGAACATGTTACTTGAAAAAGGCAAGGACGTAGACCTTAAGCCCGCAGGCCTTGGCGCAAGAGATACATTGAGATTAGAGGCCGGTTACCTGCTCTACGGAAACGATATCGATGATTATATAACACCACTGGAAGCCGGCATAGGCTGGACTGTAAAGTTTGACAAGACAGACTTTATTGGTAAAAACTCATTATTAAGACTCAAAAAATATGGATTAAAGCGAATGTTTGTTGCATTTAAGATGCGTGACAAGGGAATACCAAGGACAGACAATGAGATAACACATAACAACAATGTCGTAGGCAAGGTAACGAGTGGGACGTTCAGTCCTTCCCTTGAAATAGGCATAGGTCTTGGTTATGTTCTCAAACGCTTCGCAGAACACAAGAGTCAGATCAATATAAAGATCAGGGGCACAGAGTACCCTGCTCAAATTACAGATACACCCTTTGTTACTTTAGATAAGGAAAGGTAGCTAAATGGATTTTCCAGAAGACTTGTTCTATACAAAAACCCATGAATGGGTAAAGAAAGAAGGAGATAATAAAGCCAGAATTGGCATTACGTCACATGCGCAAAGTGAGCTTGGTGATGTTGTGTATGTGGAATTACCAGACTTAGATAGAATTGTTAAAGCCGGTACCGCATGTACTGTTGTCGAATCAGTTAAGGCGGCATATGATATCTACGCACCAGTTTCAGGTAAGGTTATAGAAACAAACAACGATCTTGAAAACAATCCGCAATTAGTAAATGAAGACCCTTATGGCAAAGGGTGGTTTTCTATTATAAAAATGGAAGACCCTCAAGAACTAACCAAACTTCTGTCAAACAGGGATTATGAAGAACTGTGCCAGGCAAAATAAACTATACTCCAAACACTGAATCTGACATTAAATTAATGCTTAAAGAAATCGGCGTTAATTCAATTGAAGACCTTTTAGTAGACATACCGGAAGGGCTACTATGTAAACAGATAAACATACCCCCCGGTATGTCCGAAATGGAGTTAAAAAATTCCCTCAAATCATTAAGTGATAAAAACGCAAACCTGAATAAATACACTTCTTATCTTGGTGCAGGTGCGTACGAACACTTTGTCCCGAGTGTGGTTGACCATCTAAGCAGTAGAGGAGAATTCTACTCCTGCTACACCCCCTATCAACCTGAGGTAAGCCAGGGAACCCTGCAGGGCATTTATGAATTCCAGAGTATGATGTGTGAGTTGCTGGCAATGGACGTAGTCAACGCCTCAATGTATGATGGAGCATCGGCCCTGTCGGAAGCTGCTGTACTGGCCATAAGACACAAACAGAAGAAAAGCGTCCTGGTCTCAAAAACCGTTCATCCAGAATACAGAGAGGTATTATCAACCTACCTGCAGGAACTGGATGTTAAATTAATAGGGATTGAAATGGAGGACGGCATTACATCCTTCTCAGACCTTGAGTCCAGAATTGACAATGATACAGCATGTGTCTTAATACAGACACCAAACTTTTTTGGATGTCTTGAAGAGACTGAAGAACTTGTCGGATTAACCCACAAGAATGAAGCCCTTTTTGTTGCATGTGTTAATCCCATGTCATTAGGCATAATCAAACCACCGGGTGAATACGGCGCTGACATAGCAGTTGGAGATATTCAGGCATTGGGTAATTATATTAATTACGGTGGCCCGCATGCCGGCTTTTTTGCAGTCAGCAAAGAGTTTATGAGGAAAATGCCGGGAAGGCTTGCGGGAGCTACTACAGACACAAAAGGCAGGCGCGCTTTTACGCTAACACTCCAGACAAGAGAGCAACATATCCGGCGTGCAAAGGCAACATCGAATATCTGCACAAATCAGCAACTCCTTGCACTCAGGACATGCATCTATCTTTCGACATTAGGTAAAGCGGGAATGATAGATATAGGCAATCTGAACATTCGGAAAAGTCATTATGCAATAGGCAGAATATGCGAGCTTAATGGAATAGAACCTTTATTCGGCAAACCCTTCTTTAACGAGTTTGCAATAAAGTTTGCTGATAGTTACAAAATAGAAGAAATAAACAGATGTCTCTTTGAAGCCAGAATAATAGGAGGCCTTGATTTATCACACTTTTATCCGGACATTAATAACGCCATGCTATTGTGTATAACAGAAACAAAAACAAAAGAGGATATAGACGATCTTGTTACTGCCATCTCTAACATTATTTAGTGTAGGGGCGAACGGTTGTTCGCCCTTAATATCCTATATGGTTAAACATGAAATACAATGCTAAAGTACACAAGAGAAGATCCATACGGCTAAAAGGATATGATTATTCACAGCAGGGGATGTATTTTGTAACAGTATGTACACATGACAAGAAATGCAATCTGGGGAAGGTTATGAATGACGAGATGCAATTTAATAAATATGGTTATATTGTGAAAAAAGAGCTATTAAAATCAAATAATATGCGTAAAGAAATATGTATAAATGAATACGTCATAATGCCTAATCATTTACATATAATTGTTTCTATTGTAGGGGTGAACGGCCGTTCGCCCCTACAGCAACTCACAACATTTCGTATGAAACCAAAATCTTTGTCGTCATTTATGTCAGGTTTTAAATCTACGGTTACAAAACAAATAAACATACTGCGTAAAACACCTGGCACTCCCTTCTGGCAACGTAACTATTATGAACATATCATTCGCAACGAAAGAAAACTAAACAAAATAAGGGAATATATAATAAACAATCCATTAAAATGGAAATTGGACAGGGAAAATCCAGATCGATAAGGCAGTGATAAACTGGAAGATGAAATCTTTGGTAAATCATTGTAAGGGCGAAAAGTTTTTCGCCCCTACATTCATAATATTATATGGTTGAACATGTATGCTTGAGAAACTAATATTTGAAAAATCATCACCGGGTCGCACGGCATATTCATTGCCTGAATGCGACATACCTGTGGGGGCGAACGGCCGTTCGCCCCTAC
>JBHHYW010000072.1:0-9940 GCA_046757745.1 Candidatus Scalindua sp. | reverse complement strand
TTACCTGACATTTTCTATTTGCCTTATACTGACATTATCAATTTGCTGTGACACACAAAATAATAATGGCCTCTTGACAAAGTATTAATTTTCAGTAACCTTACAAATTGTTTTTTTATAATCGATAATTGAAGTTAGCCAGGCTCTATATATAACCAATGGAAAATAATATGATAACCAGCGCTCTTGTTCTTTTGGCAGATGATAATAATGACGAATGTGCTTTTCTGGAAACAGCATCTATGCCTCTGTTCAAACGTGCAATCTTTTCAGGGCAAAAAGCGGGCATAGATAAATTTATTATCCTCTACTCCGGCAAAAAAAAATCTGAAATAGAAAGGTCCCTAAGTATGGATAAAAGGGTGAGGTCTGAAATAAAGATAATAGATGTTTTAAATAAGACAGAAGATGTATTGATCGATATACGATCTGCTCCAGAACAGAATTATCTTATAATTGAGGCAAATACCTTTTTTGATAATAATCGTTTACTACAAGAATTTTCACAAATCAGCCTTAGAGACGAGGTTGCCGCAATTACCATAGATAAGACCGTCAATATTTCTGCAAAAGAGCATAAAGACAGAAACCGTCAGATTTCGGCGGACCATTGGTATGTTAAATTATCTAATAATAAGGTGTCGGCTATTTCTCAAGGGTTGGAAAATTACGACGGCAGGGCTGCAGGTATAGTTTTGGCTTCATCAGGAATTGTAGAGATATTAATTAAGAATTTATTCGCAGACGCAACTTTCTCAGTATATAAACTAATGGCACAGCAAGTTAAAGATGGAAGAATATTGGCATTTGACATAAAGGACAATTTATGTGTGGAGGTTTTATCAAAACAACAGTTACAAGAATGTGAGAAACGACTTTATAATTCCCTGGGATCTTCAGTAGACGGCCCTATTATAGACAAATACATAAACCGCAGGATATCACGCGTAATAACTAAACAATTGGTAAAGACACACATTACACCTAATCAAACGACTTTTTTAAGCCTGATAATAGGCATTGTTTCAGCGTGGTATTTCTGGCAAGGCGGTTTTTGGAACTACATTGCAGGAGGTTTGGTATTTCAATTATCATTTATATTTGATCAATGTGACGGTGAGATCGCCAGGCTTAAGTTTATGGAATCAAGGATTGGAGGCTGGTTTGACGCATTTTGTGATTCAATAATAAGAACGTTTATTATCCTTGGGATGACGGGGAGTTTATATGCTAAAACCAACCAATCATTGATTTTGATATTAGGTATTTTATCATCTATAGGCATATTTGTTTCAACAATGGCGGGTTCATATGAAACACTTAAAAAGGAAGAAGAAGCAAAATCTGAAAATACAGGATCTGCAAACACCTCAACTGCAAATGAAAGCAAAATAGGAGCCTTTATTGATAAATTCAATAATACAGACTCTTTTTCAATAATATTATTCATTTGTATTCTATCCGGGCACCTTACGTGGTTCCTATGGACTATTGGCATCGGGTCGTTTGCTTTTACTCTGGTAATCCTCATAAAATTAATTATTATTGGAAAAACCTGAACCATCAAGGAAAACCATATTTTAGAACCCGATTGTAATTTTCAGATAACTGATAAAATATTTTTACCCTCACTTTCAAGAATCTTTTTGATTCTAAGCTATCCACGTTAGTCTCTGAGTTAACAGTTTTTGAAGTGAACGAAGAGGATTTCTAGAGCGAAATGCTACTGTTCTAGCTTACGAACATAGGTGTGATATTCACCGTCATCAACTTCATCTATTTTCAGCAATTCATTTCCTGTCTTTTCACACCAGGCCTTTATGTCAGTCTTTATTCCGTCATCCGTTGAAATAATCTTCAGTACCTGCCCTGTCTCCAACTCCTTTATTTTTTGAGACGCCTTAAATATTGGCATCGGGCAAAGCAATCCATAACAATCCAAGGTAAAATCAGCTTCCATAATTTAAGAAAGGCCTTCTCTTTTGATAGTTAACCCGCATGAATAAAAAAGTCGGGCAAGTTGAAATCCGGCAATTTACATAACTCATTAATAATAAACATGATATAAGTCATAATCGGTTGCCGGAACTTATGCATAGAAAACGGTAATAATTATTCTTGTCGTGATTGCTACTGAATGTTTCCTGGATATTATATATTTTTTTGTGGCTAATGTAAAACAAGTTGTGTAGATTTTATAACCAGAATTACAAAGATAAGAATGTCTTGATCTTGGAGAAATCATGAACATACTGGCCATAGGCGCCCACCCGGATGATATTGAGTTTGGATGTGGCGGTACTTTATTTAAATATAGTGAGAATGGGCACAAAGTATACATGCTGGTGTTGTCAAAAGGTGACAAGGGTGGAGACCCTGAGGTCAGACAGAAAGAGCAGGAAGACTCAGCACGAATATTAAAGGTAGAAAAGTTATTCTTTAGCGATTACGTAGATACAGAGATTGTGCAGAGCCAGAAACTTATAACTGAGATAGAAGGGTTTTTAAAAGATATAAAACCAGATTTCATTTTTGTTCAGTATTTTGATGATACTCATCAAGATCACAGAAACTTATCCGAATCAACTATATCTGCTACAAGGTATATTCAAAATGTACTCTTCTACGAAGGGCCAACTACGCAGAATTTTGCGCCTAATGTGTTTGTAGATATTACGAAGGCTCTTGATAGAAAGCTTGAGTGCCTGAATGCGCATGTCTCCCAGGTTTCAAAAACAAACATTGAAGATTTGTCAATTATAGAGATTGCTCAGTCAGCAGCACACTTCAGAGGCATTCAGGGAAGGGTAAGTTTCGCCGAAGCGTTTCATTCATTACGACTATTCATAAATATATAAATTATCTCACTTCATTCGCTAATTTATTCTAGTTTTGCTTTGCAAAACAAAGTCTATAGAAAAATAAGATTCAAAAGGATGATTATTCCACACTCAAAACCTTCGTTAGACGACAATGAAGTAATTTCAGTATCTAATGTAATACGTTCAGGACAAATCGCCCAGGGTAAAGTGGTGGGTGGATTTGAGAAGAAGGTGGCAAAATATATCGGAGTAAATGGTGCTGCGGCCACGAATACGGGAACATCTGCGCTGCATCTTGCCCTGCTTGCGATGGGGATAAAAAAGGGAGATCACGTAGCTATACCATGTTTTGTCTGCTCGGCTTTACTAAACGTGGTAAAATATGTTGGCGCACATCCGGTTTTGGTAGACGTTGATCCGGAAACATATAATATAGATATTCATGATCTTAAAAAAAGAATAAAGAAGTCTACAAGGGCAATAATACTGCCACATCAGTTTGGCCTGCCTGCAGATGTTGATGAAGTCATGTCTCTTGGAGTTCCTGTTATTGAGGATTGTGCACAGGCGATTGGCGCTGTTTATAAAGGGAAGAAAGTAGGAAGCTTTGGTAGTCTCTCCTGTTTCTCGTTTTATGCAACAAAGGTTTTATCGACAGGTGAAGGCGGGATGGTAGTCTCTAACTCTAAGAGTCTGTTAAAAAAAATAAGAGACCTCAGAGAATATGATAATAAACGAAGCTATTCGGTTCGTTACAATTACAAGATGACGGATATCCAGGCGGCAATGGGTATGTCACAACTTAAGAAGCTGAACTCTTTCTTACTGAGAAGAGCTAAGATTGCAAAAAGATATTTTTCTGAACTACAGGGATTTTGCAATCTTCCTGCAGTTAGTTATAAAGACAGGAGACACATCTTTTTTCGTTTCCTTATTCAAATACATGGAAGTGTTTCAAAGGCCCTTGAGTTTTTTTCCGAGAAAGGCGTAACCTGCATGCGGCCTGTTTATAAGCCGCTTCATAAGTATCTTCACTTTCACGGATTTCCAAATTCTGATACAGTCTGGAACAAAACTATTTCTATCCCGATATATCCATCTTTAACAGATAAGGAAATCTGTAAAATTCTGGATGTTTTAAAGCAATACCTGAAAAGGAAGGCTTAAGTTGAAAAGTTTGATTGCTATTTTTAGTGAAAAAGATGTTATTCCATGGAAACACATCGTAGGAATATTCCTCTTATTATTTATCTTCCTTGTATTTCCGGGAACAAGAGCATGGTTCTTTTACCATAAAATAGGATGGGTATACATATTCTTATTTGCATTTCTGGTGGCATATTTATGTGTCCCTGCAGTCAGAGGGATTGCCCTGAAATTAAATATCATTGATAATCCGGATAAACGGAAGGTGCATAAAACCTCTACTCCCCTTCTTGGAGGTGTGGCCGTATATGTAGCATTTGCAGGTACGATTATTTATAATCACGTTTTTTCATTAGAATTAAAGGGTGTGGCGATTGGCGCCACCATAGTATTTATCACAGGGCTTATTGATGATGTAAATCATCTCTCTGCAAAGCTAAAGCTGTTTGTTCAGATGATAGCAGTAGCTATTATGATTCATTATGGTGTAGTGGCAGACTTCCTGCCAAATGTCTGGTGGGGTAAGTTATTTGAAACCTTAATTACTTTTATGTGGATGATCGGAATAACAAATTCCGCAAACTTTTTTGACGGAATGGATGGCCTTGCCACCGGCCTTACTATTATATGTTCGGTTTTTTTAGGTATTCTTGCTATTCAAACACATCAACCTTATTTAATTGTTCTCTCAGTTGCACTGGCTGGTAGCTGCCTCGGATTTTTACCTTATAATTTAAGATACAATAAACCTGCCGTTATCTTTCTTGGAGATGCAGGGAGCACTTTTATGGGATTTATGTTATCTGGTATGGTCCTAATGGGAGGTTGGGGTGGTGAAGACCCTATAAAAGCGTACGCCATGCCCATGCTCATAATGGGTATATTTATTTTTGATATGGTTTATACGACAGTTTCCAGGATTGCCTCTAAGAAAGTTGTCAATTTAAATCAGTGGTTGGAATTTACAGGGAAAGACCACCTTCATCATAGACTTATGGTTTTGGGTTTAAGCGCTAAACCGACAGTCTTCTTTATCTATTTTCTTACTGCATCATTGGGTTTGAGCGCTCTGGTATTGAAAAATGGAAGTGTACTTGATGCCTTATTGCTTCTTCTTCAAGCGGTAACCATATATCTTATTATTGTCATATTGATGTTAAGGGGAGAATCAAGAAACAAAAGGAAAGAAGATAAGGTGAAAGAACAAGAACAAAAGTAGAATGTTATTACTTTTACCATGATATTCCAACCTCATTATGAAGTATAAGCAGTCTGGATGTTTTGGTATTTTACATACCTAAAAGCCCTTTTTGGGCATTTAAAATTTCCCAGCCATGAAAGTTCAATTCAAACTGCTTCTTTTCAACATGACATTCCAGGCATTTCCTGTTGCCGGTTTCTGACCATTTCTGTAGCATCATGGCTGTCTTTGCCATCTTCCCCTCATGAGTAAGAATATCCTTTCCTGCATGGCAATAATTACATTCTATAGCCATCATTTCTGACAGTTTAAACATTCTTGCAGCTACTTCTAATTTGTCTGTAAATTGTTTTCCCCCCGCATGGCAGTAATCACATTTTACTCCAATTGCTATTGCAGCCTTCATATCCTCCTTTGCCCTCTCTCCTTTTTCTGTGAAATCAGTTACATCGCAGTTATGGCACGAAGAACACCCTTCTCCTAATGCTAATGCCACCTCTTTACTGCACTGTTGGTTCCTTTCCTCTCTACTGCCATGCAAGTAAGTATCCTGCAACGTTTCAGGTTCCGGAATATCTGGTTGTCCTGCACTTAATAATAATCCGGATGAGAAAACTATCAGAATGACGATGCCAGAGATACTAATATTTTTCATATTCTTGGTCATTTTGTGACTTCCTTATTTTTAAATTTTAAAAGGCCTGGCAATGATGAATCCGGTAACTGTTTTCAAATTCGTACTCCGAATTACTTCTGGTGTTCCCTTATTTAATCTTACTTATAAAATAAAATTAAAAGATTTAAGCCGTACTACTTAGCACGCTTTCGTTTTGCCTTGTAATCTGCCAGCCGTTTTTTAATCTCTTTGTCAAAACCATTTTCTGTCGGCTTATAGTATTCTGTACCCTGAAGCTCCTCTGGTAAATAGGATTGTTCTATATGGCCGCCATGATTGTGTGGATATTTGTATCCTTTTCCATAGCTGAGATCCTTCATCAGTGGTGTTGGTGCATTTCTGATATGAAGCGGTACTCCCAGTGCGCCTTTTTCTTTGACATCTTCTAATGCACTTAGATATGCTTTGTAAGAAGCGTTGCTCTTTGGTGCAGAGGCAAGATATGTTACACCCTGTGAGAGAGGTATCCATCCTTCCGGCATGCCGACAAAATGAAATGCATCTTTTACAGCCACTGCCACCTGGACAGCCGACGGATCGGCATTGCCAATATCCTCAGAGGCAAAGATAACCATACGCCGCGCAATAAAGAGAGGGTCTTCTCCCGCCTCCAGCATACGTGCCAGCCAATATACAGAAGCATCAGGATCACTGCCTCGCATGGACTTGATAAATGCGGAAATCACATTGTAATGTTCATCTCCTCCTTTATCATAAAGAAGCGCCTTTCGCTGCATGGCTTCCTGAGCAATCTTTAAAGTAACTTTCCTTTTATCTCCCTTATCGGGACTTGTCAGCATTAATGCCGATTCAAGAGTATTTAAGGCTATCCTTGCCTCTCCGTGAGAAAGTTCTGTGATAAAATTGAAGGCGTCATCATCTATCGCTATTTTCATGTTGCCAAGCCCCCGTTCCTTATTTGACAGGGTATTGGTTATTATGGTTTTGATGTTGTCTGCAGAGAGTTGTTCCAGCACCAGTACCTTGCAGCGTGAGAGAAGGGGTGCATTGATTTCAAATGAGGGGTTCTCAGTAGTTGCTCCAATCAGTGTAATAGTGCCGTCTTCCACATGATGTAGAAAGGCATCCTGCTGGGACTTATTGAATCTGTGAATCTCGTCGACAAAAAGAATAGTGTTTTTGCCATAATATTTAAGCTGCTGTTTGGCCTCTTCGATGACGGCACGGATGTCCTTGACGCCTGATAACACGGCAGAAAAAGATACAAAGTGGGCGCCCATTGTCCTTGCGACAATTAAGGCTAAAGTAGTTTTCCCTACACCGGGAGGTCCCCAGAAAATCATTGATACTAATTCTTTCCTCTCCATAAATCCCCTGAGGATTTTATCGGGCCCAACAAGGTGTTCCTGCCCGACAAATTCAACCAGGTTCTGAGGCCTCATCCGTTCGGCCAGCGGGGATTTTCTTGCAGCCTTTGCTCTTGCATCAAATAAATCAGCCATTAGTTTAGGAATGTTTCTGCCTCAGATTCACGCAGATCTGTGGCTAAATAGTTTTAGTATTTCTCGCTTAGTATAAATTTACATCCTGTCAACTGATTAGTCAATCATTTATACTTGTTCAATCCCTGAATTCCTAAATTCTTTAATACCTCAATTCTTACTGAGAGAAAGAAGTTGAATTTAAATGATTGTTTTAATAGTATTGCTGTGACTTAAAAAGCAACATTTATTCCACGTGAAATTTTGACAACACTTATAGAAAGGCATAGATCTATGATTAAAATTGTTGAGGGTTTTGAAAATAGCGAAGAGATATGTAAGATGATTGAGGATGTTGCCGGAGACCTGGGGATTGATCAAAAACTGGGAGAAATATCAATTAAACATCCTCCCGACACTCCCATAGATATGAACTATCTCAGTTCAGTTAACAAATCACTGGAGTTGGAGATAGTAGATTCATTAGATAATCTCGAAGGCCGTGTCAGGCATGAACTCATGCATGTGGCAGACCAGTTAGACGGGAAGTTTAAGTACAAAGACAGTCTTATTCCTCCCGAAGGTACCGGTGCATTCAGGCGTTATAAATATCTGTGGAACGTGTATATTGACAGCCGTCTTGTAAAGAGTGGAAAACCTCCCTATGACACTCAGGAAGCAAGAGAAAAGGAGATAGAAGAATGCTACCCGGAATTGAGCGCAGGTCTCCGGAAAAGGTGCTTTACTTTTCTCTGGGGAATGGGGCTCCTCGACTTCGAACAGATTTCTGCAATGAGTTACGACCTGTTTTCGACATTTGAGGAACTCAACTCTCTTGCCGGGTCACTCGGGGAAAAACAGGTCACGTTTGATACAATTGAAGAACTGAAAAACTATGGGAAGTAGGGGGATAAAGAAAATAGGACGCAGGTACACGCAGATAAAAGCAGATAAGAGACAACCCGCCCGAAGGAGGCTGATTTTATAATATGATTGAAATAGACGGTTCATATGGCGAGGGGGGCGGCCAGATATTAAGGACGGCCCTAGCTCTATCTGCAATAGAGAATAAGCCCTTCGAAATGTTCAATTTCAGGGCGGGTAGAAAGAAACCTGATCTCGCCGCACAGCATCCGCAATGTATCAAGGCAATGACTCAGATATGCAACGCCGAGGTGAGCGGCGCCGAAATCGGTTCTTTATCTCTCAGGTTTCATCCCGGAGAGATTGGGCATGGAGACTACTGTTTAGAAATATGTACTGCCGGCTCGATCTCTCTGGTACTGCAGACAATCTTTTTGCCTCTGTCTCTTGCGAATGGGCCTTCTTCCATAACAATCATGGGCGGCACACACGTCCAGTTCAGTCCGTGTTTCCATTACCTCAAAGAACAGTGGCTTTACTATCTGGAAAAGATAGGTTTTGATGCAAAGATAGAAATGGTTCGCGCAGGTTTTTACCCAAAAGGCGGTGGAGAGATAACTGTATCTATAAAACACGTTGGAAATGTAAACCATTTGACATTAATGGAAAGAGGAAAATTGTTAAGGTTAAGGGGCATATCTGCCGTAGGAAACCTTGATTTAAGTATCGCGGAAAGACAGAGAAAACAAGCCTTCAAGCGTTTGTCCGAAATAAACATCATACCTGAAATAGACGTTGTCACCATGCCAGCCTTTGCCAGAGGTACCATGCTATTGCTTGTGTGTGAATTCGAAAATTCTCAATCCTGTTACTTCAGCCTTGGAGCGATTGGTAAGAGGGTGGAAAAAGTGGCCGATGAGGCATGTGACGGATTAGAACATTTTCTGGAAACGAAAGGTGTGGTAGATGAACATCTGGCAGATCAGATCATCCTCCCGCTCTCACTGGCAAATGACACATCCCGGTTTATAACGCCAGAGACTACGCAGCACCTCTTGACAAATGCGGAGATCATAAGATTATTTTCCAATACAAAGATAGATATAAAAGGCAACATTGGTGAAGAGGGCGAGGTTGTAATAGGAGAAAACTCCTTGTTGTCATTATGAGGTTTGACTCCATTTACCCTTGACTTCAATAATTCAGGCTTTTAGCCTGAACCGAAATGTTTAGTTCAATCTAAAAGATTGAACCAGCAGTGAGAAACAGTGTTCGATTTCCTGAAGATTTTATGTTTCAATAAACTAAAGAAGAAGCAAATATGTTGGTATTGCAAAATGTGATACCTTCAAAGAGAAGTGTAAACGGGTTAATGTGACCGGTGGACGTTAATCTATTCATGGCAGAGATTGGAGTTCTAAACAATTTAAGAGTAGTAAAAGAAGTTGATTTCGGAGTTTATCTTGACGGGGGAGAGCATGGCGAAATACTGCTGCCGCGCAGGTATATTCCAGAAAATTGCAAAGTTGATGACTGCGTCAGGGTTTTTATCTATCCCGATTCCGAAGACCGTCTTATTGCCACTACTGAAAAACCCTATGCTATGGTAGGTGACTTTGCGTTGCTGAAGGTTGTTGCGGTTAATTCTGTCGGAGCATTCCTCGACTGGGGTTTACCCAAAGATCTGCTGGTGCCTTTCGGTGAACAATCCCCAATTATGGAAAAAGGCAAATCGTATAAAGTCAGAGTTTATGTCGATAAAAGTAATCGCATTGCCGGCTCCACGAGG
>JBHHYW010000071.1:0-9946 GCA_046757745.1 Candidatus Scalindua sp. | reverse complement strand
TTAAGGCAGTAAAAATATGCTGTGGAGGTTTCATACCGGTTGATTCAACTGGCGAAGTCCCTACACTGGATCCACAGGGACAGATCAAGCAGGTGTTTGAAAATGTTAAAACTGCTATTAAGAAAGCAGGCACTAACATGGACAGAGTTGTTAATTCCCTTATTTTCATGAAGAACATTGATTACTGGGGACAGATGAATGATATTTACAGGAAATATATCAAGTGCTCTCCAACACGTGCGGCAATAGGCTGTCAGGATCTTAATAAGTTGTACCAGATTGAGATAGTCAATCTGTTCGCATATAAGGTTGCAAAATAATGCAGTCGGAGAATTCATTATTATGAAAGGAGATGTAAAATGTTTAAAGCTTTAAGACTGAGCAGTATAATTTTTGTTGCTGCGATGTTTATATTTATGCTTTCTTCTTCTGCACTGCAGGCGTGTGTGATGATTCCTGGTAAACCATGCTGCAGTGAGCCGTGTGATGATGAGGCATGTCCGATGAAAGAAGCAAAAGCAATTTTGCAGAAAATATCCGCAGCCGAATCCGCTGATACTGAAGGAGTGGTCTTAAACGTAAGCGGGATGACATGCGTGGGCTGTGAGAGCCGGGTAAAAGGCGCGCTGACTGCATGCAAGGGCGTTACGGATGCTCAGGTAAGCCATAAAGATGGTAAGGCCATTATTCAGGTTGAAAATGGAAAGATAAATAAGGATGTGCTTATCGAGGCAGTAAAACAGGTAGGATTCTCGGCTACTGAAGGATAAGTAAAAGAATAGTATTTACCCATTAGAGCTGCTATCGCTGCTCTAATGGGTAAATTAAGTACCTACATATCTTACCTGTCTTATCATCTTGTAAATCATTTCTCATTCTGAAACCCTTCAGGATAAATAAATGGGTATGCCAAGCACAGCTAACATAAGCAAGCTGGACAATCCAGTCCGTGTAACGGCTAACCAGCGGCACGGAACTGAACTATGCGTGTGAGGAGGCAACGAATCATGCGAAGCCATGGGGAGGGCAGAATGTCAGCCACAACGCAAGTGAAGGTATTGAGTCCCGAAATTAACCTTATTGCATTGGGTCAAGGGTTTCATTTCTTGGAAACCAAAATCAGGACACACGTTAAAGGTGAGAGTGTATCTGACGTGTCCTGTTCAGCGTGGCATGCCGGTGTCTAAGTCCGTGGCGGGCAAACAAACTGTTTATATTGGAACTTGGGAGAACCGAAACGTACCAACTGGAAGCTTTCAAGAAGCCGAAGAGGCAACAAGGAAGTATGGCGTTTCGGTAGTCGGACTGATTCATAGTAGAGGCGTAGGCAGGGTAATGCCTGGTGAGTCCCTGAATATTGTGTCACTCGAAGGGGTCAGCAGTCTAACGCAGAGAGAGGAGGACTGTCATGCCAGAAGAGACCCTGGTTTTCAGTTCACGAGCCTTGCTCATTTGCTGAATGTCGAATATCTTCGGGATTGCTACAAGAGCCTGAACAGGAATAAGGCAGTAGGAATTGACAACGTAAGCTGGGAAGAATACGGTAAGAATTTGGAGGAAAATCTGAAGTTGTCAGTCTCAAAGTTGAGGCGAAAGAAATACAAGCCGATGCCAGCGAGACGAGTATACATTCCGAAAAGCGAGACAGGAAAACGTCCACTCGGAATATCAGCATTAGAGAGCAAGATAGTAGAACGTGGAATCACGTGGATACTTGAAAGCATATATGAGCAGGATTTTCTGAACTGTTCGTATGGTTTTCGTCCAAAGAGAAACAGTCATCAAGCATTAAAAGAACTGAATGACTTGATAATGTTTCAGCCAGTAAACCACATTGTAGGGGCGGACATAAAGGGATTTTTCGATAATGTGTCGCATGAAAAGCTCATGGAAAGTATCCGAATAAGAATCAAGGATACGACACTGTTAAATCTGATAAAGAAATTTCTGAAAGCCGGTTATGTTGATGATGGTATATTGGTCAAATTGGATACCGGAGTACCGCAGGTGCGTTGCAGGCGTACAATTAAAGTAGCGATTGCTGCGTAGAATTGAGCACAAGCTCAACAAATGATGAAGGAATCGACCATTCGGCATCGGCTTCAGGCGCAGGTATCAAACCACTTCAAGCGGCTTTTGTAAAGAGCAGTGGTCGTGAGCGTTGAAGAGAGTCAAAATATAATCTGGCGAGGTGTGAACTAGAAAGACGAATGAAACTGAACCTCTGTTGAAGCATCGTAAAGCCCATAGTGACATCAAAACCATTGCTATTTGTGGGGCGATGGGATAAGCCTACAAGAAACCTGATTACTGAGTAGGTGATGTTCGGTGTGCAGGAGGCGTGAGTCTAGTTTAGGCGTTTGTTGGGAACTGCAGGAAGCAGTCACTTGGATGATAGGGGAGAAATTCAAGGGGAATAAACCCAAGAATGAGAGTGCCAATGCCAATAACTGTGGCGGAGATGTCTGTAATAGCGAAGAAGTTTCTGTAATGGAAATGGAGCAAAGAGGCTAAGAAAGACATATGTAGAAGGATAAGGGAAACAGGAGTGCGTAACAGGAGTGAAATGAGCCTGAAGGAAGTAGCAAATTGGCTCAATCCAATGATAAGCGGATGGATTAACTACTATGGTAAGTATAACAAATCTGCGTTGAGACCTGTAATGCGCCAAATTAACTTTACATTAATAAAATGGAGTACACGCAAATATAAAACATTTAGGTACAGTAGTGGTAAAAACCTTACAGACCTGGCAAATATGTTCCGATCTCAAGTACAAGGATGGGTGAATTACTATGGTCGTTATTATAAATCGGCTATGTATCCGTTTTTGAGAGATATAGAGAGGTGTCTGATTCGTTGGGCAACACGAAAATACAAAAGACTCAGGAGACACAAACGGAGAGCAAAATATTGGTTGGGCAGAATATGGTTGCGTGAACCCAATTTATTTGTCCACTGGAGGTTATGTCTTGGGTCATCGGTCGGATAATGGGATCTGTATGAGCGGAGACGTTCACGTACAGTTCTGCGAGCGCCTGTGGGGGAAGTTTCCTGTGGGCGACTCACCTTGGCTGTGTAGTGCGCTATGCGGACGATGCCAAGCTAATAGAGCGAGGGTTGCAAAACCGATTCAATAAGAATGGTTTAGAAATACATCTGACAAAGAGCCGGAATATAAGTTTCGGACGATTTGAACGGGAGAATGCCAGGGCACAGAACTGCAGAGCCAATACATTAGATTTTCTGGGATTTACTCACTATTGCGACAGGTCAAGAAAAGGCAGTTTTAAAGTAGGCCGCAAGACCAGTCGCAAGAAATACTCCGCAAAATGCAGAGCAATGAATACGTGGCTTAAGGCGATAAAAAATCAGGTTAAAACCAAAGTGTGGTGGAAGATTCTGATAGCAAAGCTACGAGGGCATTTTCAGTACCACGGAGTTAGTGAAAATTATAACGGTATTATAAGGTTCTATAAATTTACCATAAAAGTGTTGCGTAAATGGATGAACCGACGCAGCCAGAAGCGGAAAATGAGCTGTGATAGGTTTACAAAATATCTTGAGCACTATCCGATACCGAAACCGAAAATAGTGCGTAGCTTTTACTGGTCACCTGTAAGGTGAGTTAGACTGAAGAGCCGGATGTGGTAGACCCACAAGTCCGGTTCTGTGAGGGGCATTGAAGTTTCTCACATGCTTGTCTGAATATTAATCGAAATATGGAGGAACTATATTATGTCTACTCGACAAAAGAAATTCGAGACACGTGCAGTCCATACAGGATGTGAACCAGAGCCTGTTACCGGTGCTGTTATGACGCCAATATTCCAGACAAGTACATTTGTCCAGGAATCTCCAGGCAAGAAGAAAGAAGGGTACGCTTATGCCAGAACTCATAATCCCACTAGAACAGCATTAGAAAAAAATATCGCTTCTCTTGAAGAGGGAGAGTATGGACTTGCATTTTCTTCAGGAATGGCCGCTATCTCAACGGTTATTCAAATGTTAAATGCAGGAGACCACGTTCTCAGTTGTGATGATGTCTACAGCGGAACTTTCAGGATATTTGGAAAGGTATTCAAGAGGCATAATCTTGAATTTGACTTTATAGATATAAGCAACCCTTACTCTTTAGAAGAACACACCAAAGATAATACAAAGATAATTTGGCTTGAAAGCCCATCAAATCCGCTTTTGAAAATAACGGATATTGAATCAATTACCAGGATTGCGAAGAGCAGAAACATATTAACCGTTATTGACAATACCTTCTCAACCCCATTCTTCCAGAAACCCCTCAACCTCGGAGTAGACATTGTAGTACACAGTACTACCAAGTATCTGAACGGACATAGTGATGTAATTGGCGGTGCTGTTGTGACTAATGATAGGGGATTATATAATAGAATTCAGTTTACTCAAAATACAACAGGCTCAGTGCCTGGTCCCTTTGATTGTTTCCTTGTATTGCGTGGAATTAAAACCCTTGTGGTCAGGATGGAGAGACATCAGGAGAATGCAATGAAGATAGCTCAATTTCTGGAGAAACACCCAAAGGTGAGAAAGGTCATATACCCCGGCCTTAAATCGCATCCACAACACGGGCTTGCAAAGAAACAGATGTCAGGTTTTGGGGGTATAATCTCATTCTTTATAAAGGGAGGGATGGAGGCTTCAAGGAGTTTTCTTGAGAAAGTTAAAATATTTTCACTGGCAGAAAGCCTGGGTGGTGTGGAGTCGCTGATAGAACATCCGGCAATAATGACGCATACATCCCTTCCAAAAGAGGTCAAAGAAAAGCTGGGAATATCAGACGAACTTATCAGAATCTCTGTTGGTATTGAAAATGTTGAAGATTTAGTAGATGACCTTAAGAAGGCATTAGAGTAAGACTCAACTTTTTCTTTCCAAACTATTCAAACATTTCTGTACCTTACGCTTAGCTGATATCTCGTTGGCAGCAGAAATATGAACTACCTTCTTACCTAAGACACCCCATTTTTCTGGATCTGTAGTTTTATAGAGAGCTATTGTTAGTGTACCTATAAATCCGGAAAGATGGCTTACGCCTGAATCATTCCCGATATAGAGCGAAGCGCCTGATAATAAACCAGCTAACGCCTCTACATCCTTTGGACGCTCAATCCACTCTCCAGCAAAATCCTCTGCATTCATTCTTTCATCTTCAACCGGCCCGAAAATAAAACCTGTCCCAGGGTAACCATGACGTCTTAATTCTTCTTTTAAAATGTGATAAAATTGCGGCGAATAGTTTTTTCCGGGACTTCCGCTTCCGGGATGAATCAGCGCATATTGCCCTTCTGTTAGCTTAGCAGGGAAACAATCAGAAAGTTCTTGAGGTACAGTTATGGGAAAATGTGATTGTACGACCGAGCAATAATATTGTGCCAGGTGTGTCTGTTCATCCGGAAAGGGTGTGATAGAGACAACTGGTAGCGAAGCGGACTCTTTTAAGATATCAACTGTCTTTTGCCCTTCTGTCAGCCATAGGACAGCGCCATGCGGTGAACCTATCTTTTCAGGAATCGATTTTCCACAGAAGAAATCAAGCAAACTTGCCGATTCCTTATCAATATAAGTATCCAATAAACCGAAGCTGATGGCCAGACGCATATATTCTGTACGTCCAATTCCGATGAACTGATAATAGGGCAAGGCTTTACGCAGGCAACAAAGCGCAGGCCATGTAAGTATAAAATCTCCAAGTGCTCCGCGATGACAGACCAGGAATGACTTCATGCAGTTACCAAACAAGTTTTACAAAAATATTTTGGCTTTGAATATTGTACTGTTTTTTTATATAAATGAAGTATATTTTATTTATTATTATGGGAACCGGTCTTAACATTCTCTTGTTAGCCAACTATAAACCCCATTCAATTTATTTTGTGATGAACTATAAGAACGGAAAGGTGTATTAAAATGATTAAACAAGTCGCTATTTTATCTTTTATTTTGATGCTTGCAGTAACCATCTCTGTTAATTGTACTTACGCATCACAATACTCACTATCAAATAAGGATGAACAAGCAGGCTCTCAAGCGTTTTCTCAGGAACCGCTTGTGGGCAAAGTGGCAGAGACCATGAACAGCGGCGGCTATACTTATATTCTCCTTCAAACCAAGACGAAGATGTCTTGGGTCGCAATAGCTGAAACTAAGGTAGATGTTGGACAGGCAGTAGTTTTGTCACCGGGTATGGAAATGATTGATTTCCATAGCAAATCTCTTAACCGTACCTTTGATTCAATCATTTTTTCCGAGGGCCTGATTACAGAAGGAGGCGCTGTTGCTGGGCAGGGTAGCGCCCATGGGAGTGCAGGTGCTCAAGAAAAGACGACTTTAGGCAGCAAGGGAGCCAAACCCACTTCCAAAGAAAACATTAAGGTAGAAAAAGCTACAGGAGATAACGCCTATACCGTTGCCGAGCTCTTTGAAAAAAGAAAAGAACTTGATAATAAAGACATAGTTCTCAGGGGAGAAGTAGTTAAGGTTACGCCCCAAATCATGCAAAAAAATTGGTTGCATATACAAGACGGTTCAGGAGACCCGCAGGCAGGTACTAATGATATTGTCGTAACAACAATGGACCTTCCAACGGTTGGAGACACCGTTACCGTAAAAGGGGTATTATTCTCGGATAAAGACTTTGGAAGCGGTTACAGGTATGATGCGATTGTTGAGTTTGGACAAGTCTCGGAGTAATTTTGTTGTCTGACGGCAGACCGCTTTTTTGAGAGAAATTCAATATTGGAATCCCGCCGGGGCGGACGTGGACGCCTCTTGAAAGAAGAGAGGAATATGTCATTGCTTTCTCCAGCCTACTATCCGAAGTTGGGTAGGTCTGCATCGTTGATTTGTAGGTTCTGCGAGAAGAAAGAAGTTCTCATGCAAAGCTTGTTATATTGCAGAAAGTATATAGTTTTTCTTTAACAAACTTTAGGAACTCTTCCTTGCTTACTGGCTGGCAGGTCGTAAAAATCAAAACTTTTATTTTTGACCTTAGTTCACTTCCAGTCCGAACGGCTTGCCGGGCGGGTAGACACTTCAAACTTGGTTGTCTGCACGACTTCGTCATTAAGGCGGGTGGCTCTGCCGTACCGTGTGTCTGCGTATTCTATATTTCTATTTAACTGCTAATTAATGTGTGCGCATCTATGCTTCAATCTTGGCAGATACAAATTTGTGATTACATGTCAATAATCCCCTTGTTATCATCCTGATCAAATGGGAATTATTTTAAGTAATATAAACAAATCTTGTTTTTAAGTATATAGGGAAAATATGAAGAGAGTTGGAGCACATGTAAGTACCAGTGGCGGTGTTGAGAACACGCCATTAAACGCCAGGGTAATAGGTGCAAGGCGTTTGTTCTTTTTATGAAGAACCAGAAACAGTGGGAGCCAAAACCAGATACATATCATTGTTTAGCCACTACAATTTCCATGGTAAAAATAAAGTTTGTGTGGGAGATGTATGTTCGTATTCAGTATAATTTCACCAAACGTTCTCATTTTGAGAAGTATGTATTGTAAGTAATCGGTTATTGTCAACCTGATACTATTTTAGTTGGTTTGAAATGCAAAATCATTGCATTTTTTTTGTACATTTGAAATCGCTCAATTTGGGTATAAAATGAAACAAATTTACGGATTCCTAAAATCTCAGAAGACCGGAATAATAATAGGATTTACCGTTACGGGACTTCTCATAATAGGAAGTCTTATAATGAACTGTTTCCCGGAATCTTATGAAGGGCTGTCGGGAGAAGATATTACCTTTTTCTTTAATAACCCAGGGCCAATACACACTTGGTTTTATTTAATGTTTGTCAGCTTTGTCATGTATGGGATATGTGTTTTCTTTTGTACCATAGATTCTATAATCAGGAAAGTAAGAGTCAGGACCGGCAAAATTCCTCTATACGGAGCGTCGATTGTACACGTTGGATTTCTGGTTACGCTGGCGGCCCATCTTATAGGTGGTATATGGTCAGAGTCCGGCATGCCAATCACGATTGCCGATGCATGGGTTCAAGCTGGTGAATATGAGTTGAAGATGACCAGCCTTGAAACCACTGCATACCCCAATGGTATGCCAAGGAAAATAACTGTGCAAATGAAGATAAGGAAAGACGGGGAAGAGTTTGATGATACACTCGGCTACAACAATCCCGTGCTTATGGACCACGGAACCAAAGAGTTTCTTTTGCGAAATTATGGCAATATGCCAAATGGAGTAGTATTGAATATTGACGGACAAACAAGGGCTTTTAATATGAAGGATGTTATAGAGATAAACGGATCAAAAGTACTTCTGGCAAACCTCTATCTTCCTCCACAGTTTCGCATGCCCGTTGTCCAGTTAGTTTCAAAAGGTAAAGATGGCAAATACAATAAGACTTACGTCCGCATCGGCAGGCAGAATGCACAAAATGTCGAGGGAGAGAATATAATTTTTGAGGATATAAAATCTACACCGGCAGTAGTTGTTAGTACGAAAAAGAACCCAAGCATACCACTTACATTAATTGCAATCGGCTGCTTTGGTTCGGGAATGCTCTTAGTGGTCATCAGGACAGTGTATAAGATGGTCAGAATTTAGAGATACAACTAAAGTAGGCAGTGACCAGTCCTGAAATAGGTTGACAAACCTGATTTAGCTTCAGCATGAAGGAGAGGGGCAAGACAGGTGTATCTTTGATAGAACAATTCTTATAATATAAATCAACCATTGCTTGGGAATGGAAAAGAAGTAGAAAGAGAAGGTATGTGATTTGTAATGTTGTCAGGTTCTACCTTCAATTTTCCCTGTTACTTCTTTTAGATCTCCATTCATACTTATAACCGCTTCCTCAACTGCGTATTCCCAATGTTTGGTTCCGTATTTCTCCTGCCAGGGTGAATGGTTATGTGCATAAATAATTCCTCTGGATGAATTTACTATTGCGCCATAACCATCGGGATTAAAGCACCTCGCAATATTCTTCAAGCTGGCACGCTGCGCACCAAATCCGGGCACAAGGAAGTATGAATTGGGCATAATACTCCTGAGATTGCTGACAATTCCAGGATTTGTTGATGCAACCACAGCACCAATAGGGCTGTAACCACTTTTATCTATTAAATCTTTTCCCAATTTATTTACATGGTTTGCGACTATTTGATAGATAGTTTTGTTGTTGCATCTTAAATCCTGGATTTCCTTAGAGGAAGGATTGGAGGTTTTGACAAGGATAAATACTCCTTTGCCATTTTTTCTGGCCAGTTTAATGAAAGGTAGGATGCTGTCTGTCCCCAGGAAAGGGTTGATGGTGACAGCATCTACTTCAAAAGTACTTTCTTTTGAACCATTGGATTTGACAGCGCCGAGATGCGCATTAGCGTAGGCTTCTGCGGTGTGAGGGACGTCTCCCCTCTTTATGTCTCCAATGACTATCAGGTTTTTTTTTTAGCGTATTTAATTGTGTCGGAATACGCTCTAAGCCCTCGGGGTCCGAGCATTTCATAAAAGGCAATTTGGAGTTTTACAATTCCCACGTGTTTATGAATTATCTTTATTATCTGTTTGTTGAAGTCGAGAACTGCACTGGCGGCATTATTCAGGCTGCCTCCTCTTTTTCGAAAAGCGGCCTTCTTTATTTCTAAAGGTATATATTCCAGTTGTGGATCAAGTCCCACAACAGAACAACTATCCTTTTTATCAATGGTTGTTATCAGTTGATTTATAAAGCTTTTCATAAGTTTCTGAAACGATATCTAGATAGAGAATTAGTAGTCTAAAAAGTTTTTAATTAGCCCCGAACCTTGTATCGTCAGAAAAGATTCGGGATGGAACTGTACTCCTTCTAATGGGAATTCTTTGTGTCTTATGCCCATTATTTCGTCTTTATCTGCAAACGCTGTTATTTCGAAGGAATCCG
>JBHHYW010000070.1:0-10000 GCA_046757745.1 Candidatus Scalindua sp. | reverse complement strand
TGAGACTTTGGGCCCGTGACCAGATTCAGGAAATAACAAAGGTAATTCTTAATTTACAGTTTGAAATTATTAAAAAAGCCAAACCTGTCTGGCAGGATATATTGCCGGGTTTTACTCACCTTCAGCATGCACAGCCGCTTTTGGTGGGTCACTATTTCCTGGCTTACGTAGAGATGCTGGAACGGGACCGCACAAGATTGGGAGATTGTTTGAAGCGTCTGAATAAATCTCCGCTTGGTGCGTGTGCTCTGGGTGGTACGACTCTCAATACAAAACCTGAGATTACCAGTAAGCTCCTGGGCTTTGATTCACTCTTTGATAACAGTCTTGATGCTGTGAGTGACAGAGACTTCAGTCTGGAATATGCTGCTGCTTTGTCCATTATTTCGATGCATCTCTCACGATTCAGTGAGGAGTGGATTATCTGGTCAAGTCAGGAATTTGACTTTCTGGACATTGACGATTCTTATTGCACAGGTTCGAGCATCATGCCGCAGAAAAAAAATCCGGACGTTCTTGAGCTTATCAGAGGGAAGTGCGGACGAGTGTATGGCAACCTGTTTTCACTTCTTACAATAATGAAGGGCCTGCCGCTTTCCTACAACAGAGATATGCAGGAGGATAAAGAGGCAATATTCGATTCGTCAGATACGGTGAAGGAGTGTTTGTCGATCCTTAAAGAGCTGATAAACAAAACTACGCTTAAGCTCGATAACATGGAGAGAAGCTGTAGCAAGGGTTTCCTGGATGCTACGGTTCTGGCAGAATATCTGGTTGGGAAGGGAGTCCCTTTCCGGGAAGCCCATGAGATTGTGGGTAAGATAGTTGGGGTGTGCAGCAAAAGCGGCAAGGAATTGAGTGATGTAAGCATAAAGGATTTTAAACAATACTCTCCTTTGATTGATAAAGGTGTTTATAAAGTTCTGGGTGTGAAAAATTATATTAAACAATTTAAGAACCTCGGTTCAACTTCTCCTAAGTCAGTACAGAAACAGATAAGTGCATGGGAAAGAAAGCTTAAAAAGTTGATTGGTGAGAGTAAAACTGCGCGATAATAAATCAGGGATTAGGAGAAAAGAATGACAACTAGTTTTGATTTTTTTAACTACTTGAACAATGAATTATACTGCGAAGACGTAAAGGTAAAAGAGATAGTAGGGAAGGTTGGGTCACCGGTATATATTTACAGCAAAAATTCTATCTTGGAACATTTTATTGAAATCAGAAATGCTTTTGAAGCTGTAAGGCCTCTGCTATGTTTCTCAGTTAAGTCCAACTCGAATTTGTCAATCTGCAAGGTACTGGCAGATGCCGGTTCAGGGTTTGATGTAGTTTCCGGCGGGGAACTGTTCAGGGTGCTGGAGCTGGGTGTAAGCCCGGACAAGATTGTCTTTGCCGGAGTCGGTAAGACCTCTGAGGAGATAAAATATGCGCTTGAAAATGATATCTTCATGTTCAATGTTGAGTCTCCTGCGGAACTGGCCAATATTAACAGGATTGCAGGTGGGCTGAACAAGAGTGGAAGGGTTGCCTTACGCATTAACCCTGACATTGATGCCAAAACTCATGACAAGACCACTACGGGTAAAAAGGAAAATAAATTCGGTATAGATTTTGATAGCGCAGGACAGTTAATAAAGGATATTGATAACTATAAGAATATAGATTTAAAGGGTATACACGTGCATCTTGGTTCTCCGATCTATTCACCTGATCCTTATGTTCAGGGTCTTGAGAAGGTATATAAGTTCCTGCAAAAATTCCTTGAGGAAAACGAGAGGCAGAGAATCGAGTATATCAATATAGGCGGTGGTTACTGTATTTCGTATACGGGAGAGAAGGTAAAAAAGCCGCACGATTTCTCGGTAGAAATTATACCCATAATAAAGAAGCTCGGATGTAAAGTGATAATGGAGCCCGGGAGATTTGTTGTCGGGAATTCGGGGATCCTGGTAACCGGAGTAACATACGTAAAGACTGCTACCTGGGGAAAGAAATTTATTATTTGTGATGCGGCGATGAATGATCTTGCCCGTCCTTCTCTATACGATGCTTTCCACCGGGCATGGCCTGTTAATACCGATGTACCAATGCCGGAAATAGAACTTCCCGGAGTAGAGGGAAGTGCAAGTGACAGATTGGAGCTGGTAGATATTGTAGGCCCTGTGTGTGAGAGCAGTGACGTCCTCGCAAAAGAGAGGTGGTTTCCTGACGTAGAGGAAGGAAGCCTGATTGCGTTCTTCAGTGCCGGGGCATACGGATTTACAATGAGTTCAAGCTACAACACACGGCCGCGTACGTGTGAGATTTTAGTGGACGGTGATAATTTCTCAACTATCAGGAGAAGGGAGACGTACGAAGATCTGATCACCGGAGAGAAGGAGTTCTTGAACGTGTGTTAGTAAGTTGAACATGGGCTGAGTTGTTTTAATGTTATCTTTTTAATTTTTTTCTGGAGGGGGAAATTAGTAAGTTGTACATAGCCAGGTTGTTTTAATATTATTCTTTATTTTTTTTGGAGGGGAAAAATGGATAGGGTAATGGCAAGTAGAAAATTATGGGTAGGTATTGCTGCAGTAATTGGTATGATTCTTTTTGGCATATTTTTTGATACGGATATTGCACTGCGAGTTAGTAAGGCAACCGGTATTATTGCTGGTATCTATTTTTTGGGTCAGGGGGCAGTAGACTTTGTACATGATTATAGAGGAATAGCGCAAGACAGACTTTTGGCAAGCCGTAAACTATGGTTTTCTGTTTCTGCTGTGATCGGAGTTATACTGGCAAATAGTATAGGATACGGTGACCTTGCAGCTTCACAGGTTACAAAAGCTATAGTTACAATTACCTTTTTCTATATAGCTTCTCAAAGTGGCGTAGATTTTACCGCAACATTAAAAAAACTGAAGATTGAGAATTTAGTTACAAGTAGAAAATTATGGACGGCTGTTGGTGCCATAATAGTGGTTGTAATTTCAAATGCAGTATATTTTTATGCGCCGGAAGCAAGGCAGATTACTCTTGGCACAGTAGGTATTATTTCTCTTTATATAGGAGCTCAAGGTGCTGTTGATGTTTCAAAGCAAATCATACGGGCTAGAGTATAAAATCCAGCTTTGTTTCTTGTATGTTTTATCCAATCTATTTGGATATTAAAGTAAAAGGTGTATTATAGTTGGAGAGGGGAAGGTGGCATACCGGAAGGTATGCCACCTTAAAGTAACGTTGGGGGAGGATACCAACCAATAATCAATATCAGAAAGTTCCAAATCTCTAAATTTTTCCCTGCAAGCCAGACTGTTAGGCGGAAATCCCTTAATTAATAATTAACTAACATAGATTGGGCTATCTCCGTTGCTTTTTGCTCCCCATAGAGTATCTCCACCAGCTTAAGCGCAAACTCCATAGCTGTTCCCGGACCGCGGCTGGTAATACAATTCCCGTCCACTACTACACGGGAATCAATCGCTTCAGTGTTCTCAAGTTTTTCGGCAAAGCCCGGATACGCAGTTGCCTTACGCTGTGCCAGGAGGCCATGATGATTCAGTACCACTGCAGGAGAAGCGCATATGGCTGCATATAGTTTTCCTTCCTGTTGCTGGCGTTTCAGCATTTCCGCCAGTTCTTTTGAATTGCTCAAATTTTCAGCTCCGGGCATACCGCCCGGCAAGACAATCAGATCATAAGAATCATTTGCGCATTCTGATATTAATTTGTCTGCAACCAGTTTCATGCCTCTTGATGCAGTAATCTGCAAATTATTGACTGATGCAACTGTAACATCAGCTTCCACACGCCTCAAGACATCAACAATACACGCAGTTTCAATCTCTTCACAACCATCCGCTATTGGAACCAGCACTTCTTTTGACATAATATATTCCTTTCAAAAATGTAATAAATGAAATGTTCTTTTACGCCATCAGTTCTTTGAGTTACTTATCCTGCAACGATCCCTATCATTTTTAAATCATCATTGTTGAGTTCAAACTCCTTAACCAGCTGATCCTCCTTCATATGCAGTACCATAGATAAATGAAGGAAATTTTTCACTATTGTCCATACTTTCATTTACCTCCTTAATTTGGACGCTTTTATGTTTTTCACCTGTTGCCTTTCACCTTGACATATTTTCTGTGATAAGTAAAATTGATATTTGTTAATTCTAAACGTTTGTAAACCAAATTAACAATATAAAAAAGAATTGTAGTCTGCCTCACCATTATGAGGCAACGACATGACAAAGCAATCAAAAGATCAGGGCTATCATTGAAACTCTACGAATATCAGGCACAAAAAATCCTTCACAAATATAATGTAAATGTTACCAGGGGCGAAGTGGTAACCGATGCAGAAGAAGCAGCAAAAATATATAATCAATTGGGAGCAAAAAAGTGCGTTATAAAAGCTCAAATCCTTGCAGGCGGCAGGGGAAAGGGCGGCGGTGTAAAGATAGTTGAGACGCTGGATGAAGCAAAGGGCTATACTTCTGAAATCATTGGTTCTCGTTTAATAACTGTTCAGACAGGAAAAGAGGGCATAAAAGTAGACAAAGTTCTCATTGCAGAAGCCATTGACATAAAAAAAGAGCTATATCTCGCCATATCAATAGACAGAAGTACGTCAGAAATCACCATAATAAGCAGTACAGAAGGAGGAACAGAAATAGAGGAGGTTGCTTCAAAAACACCTCAAAAGATTTTTAAAGAGCAAATCAATCCAATACTTGGTATTCGAGATTTTCAGGCACGTCAGATAGCGTTTAATCTGAATTTAACTGGACCACTTTTAACAAAAGCATCTAACCTGCTCAAGAATCTGTTCAAGGTATTCATCGAAAACGACTGTTCCCTTCTTGAAATAAACCCCCTCATATTAACTCCGGATGAAGAGATATTCGCCCTGGATATAAAAATGGACATCGATGATAATGCCCTTTTCCGCCATAAGGAGTTTCAGGAAATAGATAACATTTCAGAAGATAAAAGTGCCGAAAGAATGGCTTCAGAAGCAGGATTGAGTTACATCGGACTGAACGGAAATATAGGCTGTTTAGTTAACGGCGCCGGCCTGGCAATGGCTACAATGGATATTATCAAACTTCATGGCGGTTCACCCGCTAATTTCCTGGATGTGGGAGGTGATGCTCCGGTTGAAAGAGTTACAACCGCCTTTGAGATAATCTTTACAGACTCAAAGGTCGAAGGAGTATTAGTAAACATTTTCGGCGGGATAATGAAATGTGATATTATTGCCGAGGGAATTATCCATGCCATAGAAAAAGTTAACATTAAAGTACCGCTTGTAGTCAGATTAGAAGGTACGAATGTTGAAGTCGCAAGAAAAATATTAGACAATCCCGATCTCAATATTATCTTTGCCGATAGTATGAAAGATGCATCTGAGAAGATCATTAAAGCCGTAAATGATAGAAAATGAGCAATACTATTTATCAGGGTGGCATGGACAAACTTGTTTGTCCGTGTTTTAAAGATTTTTATCTTGATAGATGCTTTTTATAATAATCATTGAAAAGTTACTAAAATGAGTATCTTAATCAATAAAGACACTAAGGTAATCTGCCAGGGAATTACAGGCAAGTCAGGAAAGTTTCATACGGAACATATGCTGGAATACGGCACAAAAATCCTTGCAGGCGTTACTCCAGGAAAAGGAGGCTCCAGGGTTTACGATGTTCCGGTATTTGACTCCATGAAAGATGCTGTAGAAGAAACCGGATGCGATACATCCATAATTTATGTACCTGCGCCATTCGCTGCTGATGCAATTATTGAAGCAGCAGAAGCAGATATTAAATTAATCATATGCATTACAGAAGGAATTCCAACCATTGACATGTTAAAAGTAAAAGCTTATCTCAATACAAAAACGGCACACCTGATAGGGCCCAACTGTCCGGGGATTATTACTCCGGGAGAATCGAAGATCGGAATTATGCCGGGTTATATTCATACACAGGGAACAGTAGGTGTTGTATCAAGAAGCGGTACACTGACCTACGAAGCCGTGTGGCAATTAACACAAAGAAATATCGGGCAGTCAACGTGTATTGGAATAGGCGGTGATCCCATTATCGGAACAACCTTTATAGACGCCTTGAAACTCTTTCAGGAAGACAGCAGCACCGAAGCTATAGTCCTGATTGGCGAGATTGGCGGAAGTGCAGAGGAAGAAGCGGCAGAATTTATAAATCAAAAAGTAACCAAGCCCGTGGTAAGTTTCATTGCCGGATTAACAGCGCCGGCGGGTAAAAGGATGGGACATGCAGGAGCGATTATTGCCGGAGGCAAAGGTACTGTTGCAGAAAAAGTTTCATGTTTACGAAATGCCGATGTAACCGTTGTAGACAGTCCGGCAGATATTGGAGAGGCAGTTGAGAAGGTTATAAGCTGACCGGACCAGCCTTCAGTATGCTTTTCCGTATGACTAATTTACACCTAGATTGAACGATTTTGTAGCCGCAACCTTGAGGTTGCGAAACTTACGTAGCTCCATCACATGCTGAGAAACGCAGGCTAAAGCCTGCGGCTACAATAGTACATAATATAAAATCGTTCAATTTAGGTTACATATTGACCAATGGCTAAGAAAAAAGGTATTGTTCATATAAATCATAAAAGATGTAAAGTATGCGGCATTTGTGTTCATATTTGCCCTGTACAGAATTATAAAATAAAAAATAACAAACTTAAAGAGTCCGGAAAATGTATTGCATGTCTGCAATGTGAAAAATATTGCCCGGACATGGCGCTAATTATAGATACTAAAAATGACTAACATACTCCTACAGGGTAATCAGGCAATAGCTTTGGCTGCCGTAAAGGCCGGTTTAAATTTCTTTGCCGGATATCCTATTACGCCAGCCTCAGAAATTTTACATGAGATGGTTAATAAAAAAACAGTAAAAGTACTGCAGATGGAAGACGAAATTGCCTCCGTCAATGCAATTATTGGCGCCTCTCTGGCAGGCGCAAAAGCCATGACGGCAACATCAGGGCCTGGCTTTTCTCTTATGCAGGAAAGTATCGGCCATGCACACATGATGGAAGTCCCGCTTGTAATCGTAAATGTTCAACGTGTTGGCCCCAGTACAGGCATGCCGACATTTCCTGCTCAGGGAGATATCCTGCAATGTAAATATGGTAGTCATGGTGATTATTTCCCAATAGTCTTTTATCCGAACTCGGTTGCTGAACTATATGAATTTACATTCAATGCATTTAATGCCGCTGAAGAATCACTCAGCCCGGTAATACTTTTGAGTGACGGTTATGTTGGACACCTTTACGAAACTATTGAAGAGGTAGATTACCCGGTATCTAAAAGAACTTTAGCTCCATTGGGAACATCCAATAGACATTTCACAGGCCTTACTCATGAGGATTCAATGCCGGTAACATCCGATCCCGAGGTACACAAAAAGTTAATAAAACATCTTGAGACAAAGCAAAAGAAAGTATCCAGGAAGTACAATGATTATGAATATATTGAAAACAGGTCTTCAGACTTACTATTAATAACATACGGTGCATTGTCCAGGGCGGCATATGACCTTAAAGAAGATTTTGCAATTTACAGACCTGTAAGAATTTTCCCAATGATTGAAAAACTCAAAGATATTGCAAAAAAATATAAAGAAATTGTCGTAATGGAGATGAATACAGGGCAATATGCTAATGAGGTTGAAAGATTGCTGTATCGTGAGGTTAAGCTTATCCCAATCATAGGGGGCAAAATAAATTTAAATGAGATCTGGACAAAACTAAGGAGAATCAAAAGGGGAAAATGACCAAAGAACTTACTTATCTTAATTATCTGAAACAGGACAGGTTGCCACACCAGTGGTGCCCCGGATGCGGCAATGGAATCGTCCTTAAACTTGCCTGCCTTGCCATGGAGAAACTGAATTTTCTGAAAAAAGGAACCGTTATGGTATCAGGCATTGGCTGTTCAGGGAGGAGTGCTGGATTTTTTGATCTTGATTCAGTACATACGGCTCATGGGAGAGCGCTACCGGTAGCCGAGGGAATAAAGCTGGCCAATGAAGAATTGAACGTAATGGTCATCAGTGGCGATGGTGATCTGTTTGGAATAGGGGGAAATCATCTCCTGCATACCTCCAGAAGAAACACAGACATCACTGTAATATGTATTTCAAATGCTATTTACGGAATGACAGGAGGTCAATGTTCTCCCATAACTGAACTAAGTTCAAGGACACTGACCACCCCGCGTGGAAATGTAGATACTCCTGTTAACGTACAGGCTATTGTTACAGCACATAACTGCCTTTATGCCCGTTCTACCACATATCATTTTAATCATGCATTGAAGTGTATTACAGAGGCATTACAACACAAAGGGTTTTCATTTGTAGAGGTAAAGAGTCAATGTATTACAAATGACGGGCGCAGGCGTGGTTTTAAAAACTCTTATGAAATGTTAATGTCATACAAGGAAAACTACAAAATTAATAATAATACAAATGCGTTAGAACACAATGAAATCGGGATAATAAAATGAAATACGAAATAAAGAAGCTTGAAGAGCATGAAGTTAAGGAGACTGTAGAGCTATTCAAGGCAATAGTCGATGAATTGCACGCAAACAGATCTAACATTGAACGTTTACACTATAAAGCAACTCATCCTGTGAAAAAAGTCAAGGAGCAACTAAATGATAAAGACAGCGTCTATCTAATAGGAAAGCTGGGAGAGGAAATCATCAGCTTTATGTTTGCCCTCGTCTCTGATGGCATCGGCAATATCCATTGGTTAGGGGTCAAACCAAAATACAGGAAAAAGGGATATGCAAAAATGCTTACGGACAAAACGATTAAACAATTTGTAAGAAAGTCATGCCACGAAGCAAGAGTATTTGCTTATCCGGAAGCAAAAGGTGCATACAAACTATTGAAAAGTTTTGATTTTGAAGAAAAATCATTCATCGATGAACAGTTCTTTGGAATCAGCATAATTCTAATGAAAAAAACTCTGGCTCCTGTACCTGTCAAAAAAATGGCAAAAAAAATCGTGCTTGCCGGTGAAGCAGGACAGGGTATAAAACTCATGGCACACACACTCGGTAATATACTGGCTAAAATGGGAAAAGAGGTATCACTGAATATTGTTTACGGATCAGCAGTACGCGGAGGAGAAATAACGGCAGAACTGATCTATTCTGACGAGAAGATAGCATCCCCATTCTTCGATAAAGCTGATCTGGGTGTATGCTTATCAAAAAGCAAGAAGGGGCAGATTAATGCCAAAGAATTAATAGTCGAAGAAACCGCATATGATAGTGACCTGTTTCTTCCCATACCGGATACAATGCCTTTTGCCAAAATTGCTATGGATGAATTCCACAGTCCTGTATTTGTGAACATGATAGCCCTGGGAAGATTGCTTCACATAATTGGTATAAAAATCGAAAAGGTAGATTTTGATTCAGAATTTCACTCAAAATTCCTTGAAGAAAATACTCGTGCTGTAAAATTTGGCTATACTTACAGGGATTAAGTACACATGGGTGGCATGGACAAACTTGTTTGTCCGTGCAAAATGAAATGTCTTATTCCTTTTTCTTAACTTTAGGCACTTTAGCTCACTTTTAACTTTAGATCACTTTGTATGCAAAAGTCTATTGTTCTCATAATCAGAGATGGTTGGGGCATAAATCCGAATACGGATCACAATGCAGTAAAAAATGCTCGTACACCAAATACAGATTCTCTCCTGAAGAAATATCCTAACACTATACTGGAAGCATCCGGTAAGTCAGTCGGTTTACCGGAGGGTTATCAGGGATCTTCCGAAGTCGGCCATCTTAATATGGGTGCAGGCAGGATCGTAGAACAGGAAATGACGAAGATAATGGGCGACATTCAGGACGGGTCTTTCTTTGATAGCCCCATCTTCCAGAAGACTGTAAAGAACGTCCTTGATAAAGATTCATCACTTCACTTAATGGGCCTTTCACA
>JBHHYW010000069.1:0-10045 GCA_046757745.1 Candidatus Scalindua sp. | reverse complement strand
GTGATGAAGGGTGTAATTGCTAATATCAACCCATCAGCAAACGTAATTGACATTAGTCACAACATTGAACCCCAGAATGTATTTCAAGCTGCTTATACCCTTAACAGTTCATATACTTATTTCCCAAAGGGGACGATCCACGTGGTTGTCGTTGATCCGGGGGTAGGAAGTAACAGGAAAATTCTTTGTTTAAAAACTAAGTACTACATATTCCTTGCACCTGACAACGGAGTGCTCTCATTAATTGTTGCAAAAGAGGAATCTCCGTCAATCAGAGAGGTTACTAACAGTGAATTATTCCTGCCGGAAGTCAGTAATACATTTCACGGGCGTGATATATTTGCACCTGTAGCAGCGCATCTCTCCAAAGGAATTAGTCGCAAGGATCTGGGCGAGCGGGTTGATAAGATTAATGAAATTGATCTGCCAAAGCCGATACGTTCACCGGGCGGGGTGTTAACGGCCGAAATTATATATGTGGATGGTTTTGGCAATCTTATTACCAATGTCAATAAAGAAGTTATTGACAGAATGAAGATCAAGACTGAAAGAGTGGCGATTACAATGGGAAGGAAAAGGATTAACGGAATATGTAAATCATATACGGATGTAGGTGTAAATGAGGCACTGGCAATATTTGGAAGTTCCGGATATTTAGAGATATCAATAAATCGTGGCAGCGCCAGGGATGTATTAAATTTAAACAAGGGCGATAAATTGGATTTAGGAAATTAAATGCATATGAGGAATTTTCATTTTTTTTAATAGGATTAGTGACCGAAGCATACTGAAAGTGCTAATTTAATAGTCTTCTGATTTCATGGTTTCCTTATAACTATTATTTTCATTACCTAACTCATTATAAGTAATAGCAATAAAAGAAACAACCCTCCGAGCCAGAGGCTCTTCTGTGCCGGAGGCTATAAGGAGGCCAGGAATGCAGGAGAAAAATAACAAATCAATTTATAATAATGTAAATTATGAAATATTTATTTTGCAGAGCAAAAAAGAATAAATTAGCGATAGAAGGGAGCTGATTTATGGAAAAAGGTGTATTCGTTACTGGCATTGATACAGGCGTTGGCAAGACCGTCATTGCCGGTGCAATAGCTGCTGCAATAAAAGCGCATGGCCTGGATGTAGGCGTCATGAAACCTGTTGCTACAGGTGCAAAGGAAATAGATGGAAAACTTGTCTCTGAAGATATCGTATATCTTAAAAAAATAATTGATGGTGCTGATGATGATAACCTTGTGAATCCTATACGTCTTAAACCCGCATTAGCGCCAACGATGGCAGCATCGAAGAGTGGCGTTCCTATCGACATGGAGAAAGTATGGGAAGCGTACAAGGAACTTACTGACAAGCATGATTTTGTTGTTGTTGAAGGAATTGGCGGCCTCATGGTTCCAATTGATGACAATACGCTTGTTGCTGACATGGCACTGAAGATGGACCTGGCACTCGTAATAGTGAGTAAACATTATCTAGGGGCAATAAACCATACCCTCTTGACGTTAGAATATGCCAGGAGCAGGAATCTTAGAATAAAGGGAATAATATTTAATATGTTGAGAAATGGTGAAGATTTTGCCGGAGAAATAGGGAGATTCTCCTCATCTCCGGTTCTCGGGACTATTCCGTTTAATGAAAATGTGTGTGTTGAGAAGTGTCTGTATGGTGACATTGTAGAACACTTTCGTAAAGAAATAAACATATCAAAGGTAATGAGAAAAGAGACTTAGGTGATCTTTAACATAAATTAAATAAGTAAAATAATAGAATAAAACATAATTGACTTTTTTTTGAGTTCTTGATAATATATTTAGCCCAATACAACTTAACTCGTTTAGGAAAATGCCAGGAGCCATATATTAGATGAGTACAGATGTTATTTTAGAGCCTTTAAAAGATCAGATGCGCGAGGTAGAAGAGCGTCTTTATAGCGATTTATCTCCGGCAGACAAACGCCTTTCCGATTTAGTGTATCATATCAGCAAGATACAGGGTAAAAGATTGCGTCCGGCATTGCTTTTACTGTCAGGTCAATGTTCAGGTGGTTTAATCCCGCAACATATTGATTTGGCGGTAGTTGTCGAACTTATACATACGGCAACCCTTGTACACGATGATATTATTGATGAAGCAGTGGTTAGAAGACACATCGAGACGATGAACATGAAATGGGGGAGTAAGATTTCCATTCTGTTTGGTGATTACCTTTTTTCGCGGGCCTATACCATACTTTCTGCCCTCGATTCCCAAATGTCAACACTCATAATGTCCCAGACCATAAACATCCTGTGTGAAGGTGAAATGGTCCAGCTCTTAAGATGCTATGATGCCGAGGTGACAGAATCAGAATATTTAAGCATTATAGAACGCAAAACAGCATCTCTATGTGCCGCCAGTTGTAAATTAGGGGCTATCTCCTCGGGAGCAAACAAATGGCAGACTGAGGCGCTTACAAACTATGGTTCAAAGATCGGAATGGCATTCCAGATAATAGATGACTGTCTGGATGTTGTGGGTACAGAGGAGAAAATGGGCAAACCGGCGAACCTGGATGCCCGGATCGGAAAACTTACACTGCCGTTTATCAGGCTGGTAGATAAACTCCCGACAGACCGCAGAGAGAGCACACTTGAGCTTATCTTCCAGAACAACAGTAAAGACTCAAAAGCCGCGATAGCCGGCCTGCTTGCAGAACATGACGCCGTGGACTATGCGTACGATACTGCAAGGCAGCTGATAAAGAACGCACAGGAGGATCTCTCAGTTATTCCGGACTCGGTTTACAAAACCTCACTTCTGGAACTAGGCGACTATGTAGTTAGTCGGGACAGGTAAAATCTGGAGATTCAGGAATTCTCTAATTCCTTAATCCTTAAATCCTTCCCTGCCTGCCGATAGGCAAGCTTGTCCGCCAATCTGTTAGGCGGGAATCCCTCAACCTTAATTTTTGCTTCCAGCTTCTGGGCTCTTCCTTTCTTCCATAACCTTTGAATCTCATTGTACTTCTACTAAAATAGTTTGACATGGTGTAAAAAATAGATTAAGTTTAAACAGGTTATATTTATTATTGCAGTACAAATTGGAGGTGTTTTAAAATGTGCGGTATTCCAATTGGTTGGTTTGGTATTCCTGGCGGTTTTGAGTGGATTATTATACTGGTTATAGCTCTGTTAATCTTTGGCAAAAGGCTTCCGGGCACAATGAAATCCATTGGTAAGGGAATTGTAGAGTTTAAAAAAGGCCTGAAAGACGTCAAGGACGAGGCTGACGAGGCAGAAAAAGATATTAAAAATCTTGATGATAAAGATGTTGATGTAAAGTAAATTAGTTCACTTCTCATCAAAAAATGTGTCGGGCAGGCGTTCACTAATTTAGAAGTTTTGCTTCGCAAAACAGTTTCTTGGACTCCTTGCGAAAGCAAGGTTATTTCACATTAGCTTTGTTTGTTCTCATTCTACAATCCACCTGAAATATCGTACCCTGATCGGGTTGACAGAACGGTCGACGATTGCCAGAATCCTCTTTTCGGCATACACAGTGGACATCGCTTCATCAGTTATCTGGGCCGTTACATAAACCGTAAAGACGTTTGAACGTGTCGTAATCAGGTTTGAGATTGAGCGCAACGGTTTTTCTCTGTCCCATTTGGTAGCGCCTGTGTTTGTAATATCAGGTACTTTAGCTACTAGATCCCCTATACTTGTATATGGTTTATTTTCAAGAGTATCAATAGCATTTCCTATGATAGAATCTATATTTGGTAATGACTGTAATACTTCGGTGGGGGCGGTATTGACATTAATAAGACCGGGGATGAGGTATTCAGGTCCATCAAAATCACCGGATTGAGAACCTGTATCGGTTGTATCCTTGCTGATGTCTCCATCGTTGTCAATATTATCCATTGATGGGTCTGTGACCGTGAAGTATTGTAAAATATTCGGATAGGCAATACTGCTGTCAACTAAAAAGCTCGACCACTCGCTTCCTCTATGAATAAAGCCCAGATACCCCTTATTCGAAAATCTCCTGTTTGCCACAAGAAAGCTGTCAGGCCATGTAGGTGTTGTGTTCTCCCAGCCGTCGCTACCGTCACTTGGTTGAAAATTACCGTTTTGTGCGCCAATAGTACTATTTAATGATTCCCAAAACCATGGGTTGGATGCTGATGCAGATAAGGGTATTGGCCTCGGATCGTTTAACTGACTGGATTGTGGTTTGTTTGCAATTCCATAGTCTGTAACCTGTACCGTAATATTACCGCTGCCAGGATCAGTTTTTAAGGTTAATGGTTCTCCCTCATCCACAAGATTCATCCCGGCTTCAGTTTGGTCTGCGGCACCTCCATCAGTTATAACATAGTAACCTCCGGCAGGAATTGACGCACCGCCGGCAATTGTAACAGTACCCAGGGATGATCCCGTAATCGTCCAGTCTCCTATGGTAATTGCCGTGTCGTACGGGTTAAATAATTCAATAAATTCAGGATTACTACCTTGTGGCCATGCTTCTACTTCATTTATATATGGAGTCCTTTCCACGCCGTAGTATGTGTCAGAGCCGTCATTGTATGCGGTTACAGTACCATTTGAATCAATAAAGTCCAATATATTAACCGCCAGTTGGTGACGTTCAACATAATTTGATGAACCTGCTGAACCGGTTAATCCGCCTGCTACCAATACATCCATAATCATCTCTACCTTTTTGTCAGAACCGTAAGTGCCTGTATCAGTGTATACACCTTCATTATTTACCAATGCGTTGATATTTAACATAGTCGTGGAAGTGCCACCATCCAGTGTGTAAGGCGGGCATAGTATTGTGTCGGCGGAATAGGTTGTTACCCAGGAGTTAAAAGATCTCTGCTCACTCAGGAGTACACCTCTGGTATTGAAGATTGTTTCGAGTCTGCTCGTGTATGATGAAGTTCCCATGATTTCTGCCTCTGAAAGAATACCAAAAGGAATATCATCGCCGTATGGAAATACTGAATTGAATTCGTTTGGTTCATCTATGGATTCAGAATTATCTCCCTCGTCAACATTTGTCTCACCGAAATCCGGTATTCCATTGCCGTTTGTATCGTTACCTGTAGTCCAGTCTCCGTCATTATCAATTTTATCAGTTTGTGGATCGGATATTATTCCTGTATCATCATTTGTTGTGCTGGTGCCCGGCGCTGTGTCACTTCCCAGTCTTGTGTCAATAATATCACTTGCGATAGTTGTGCTTGTACCGGATACTTGTGAAATTATGCCGGAAAGATCGATCTCAAAGGTAGACCATCCTTCGTTAGAGGTATGTACGCCCCCGTTTACCTTGTTTCCGGTCACATTAACATTAACCCTTGCCTCCCTATCATCAGTTATTAAAACGGCGTATCTTGCTCTTAGTTTGCCCGGAAGTCTTATATCAAGTGATGAGGTCGTTGCAGGGAAGTATATCCATGCGGAATCGTTTGTGGTGTCACCGTCGTTGTCATAATCTGTGCCGTCAAAAACACCATCGCCGGGCCATGATGCGTTACCTTTCTGGTCGTAGTTTTCATCCCCGTTGTCACTATTATATGCGACGTCATCGTCTCCAAACTTATCCTGTCGTATGATGTATATAGCATGTTCCAGTCCGGCTTTTGCAACCATCTCGCATTTAACACTGTCGGCATAGTTCCTGGCAGCCCTGGTTTCTATTCGTGACAACGTGGCGAATGTAATCGTCATCAATGAAAGGATTGTCAATATGCCGATGACGACCACCAGGATATAACCATCTTCTTTTTTCAAGTCATTCATTGTTTGACAGGATTAACTGGATTTACAAAGATTTTCAATAATTTAACGTGTGGTTCAATATTGTAGATTGAACCGGCTTTGAATTTTATGGATTCCATGCGAAAAGTCCTCGGAGCTTTTTGTCCTCCATTTCTGGAGGAATCCAGAGATTTTTCTCTGAGGAAAGCAGGAACACAGGAAAAAAACGTATGAAATAAAATCTTTGTTAATCTTCTTATCTCTTCCTGCCATTCCTGCCTTCCTAAGCGGCCTTGTTCTTCTCACGGTATTGAAATTATATTTGTAGACGTTCCGGTGTATCGATTGCGCATGTCTGAGATTGTCATTGCTACTTCTACTGCATCCGGCAGATATTTCTTTGTTGTGCTATCCCATGTATCTCCCCATGTTCCATCCGTATCAACGTATCTTAACTGCAATGTACTTACATTAAAGCCGAGTTGCTTATATGTAGTTCCTAAATTAGGATAACTGCTGATTGCCGAATTAAGGGTACCGGTTCCTGTATTCTCAAGCTTATACAGAATATTATCTGTTTTCAGATAATACGTAATCAGGGCAATCGGCTTATCTTCAAGGTTGGGAGTGCTGGATAGAAGCGTGAGTATATCACTTCCCTCCTTCGCAAGGATAGTACTATAACTGGCAGCAGAGACGTTATTAAATGCCTTGAACAGTTCGTATCTTGTATTCAGGGCTGCCCCGGAAATGTCCCTTTTGATTATATCAAAGGCCGCTCTTACGTTTTGGTATACCTCGTTACGCGC
The DNA here is from genome assembly GCA_046757745.1 of Candidatus Scalindua sp. Lineage (GTDB taxonomy): Bacteria > Planctomycetota > Brocadiia > Brocadiales > Scalinduaceae > Scalindua. The sequence goes on along the minus strand of JBHHYW010000069.1, from coordinate 3,468 downwards.
ATCTGACTCTGAAAAGGCGCTGCTTGCCTGTCTAAAGATTATAGCCGTAATAAATATAATCATTGCGGCCAGGGATATGGCTACGATGAGTTCTACAAGGGTGAAGGCGGAGCGGTTATCTATTGAATATTGACTATTGAATATTGACAATTGTTTACTATCCGTACTCTTCATTTAATAATCCTTTCAATATGTAATATTCAATTTTCAGTAGTAAATCTACAATTGTCGATCATCTCACCATTTCGAAAACATGGTTTCGTAGATGTCTATAATGTCGTTTGTTGTAGAGAATGTAAGTCCGGCTCCCCCGGTTCCCAGAAACGGCCCTTCCAATATAATTGTTGAAGTTGAAGTACCGATGCTGTCTATCCTATACCAGAACTTGTCATTACTGCTAATATCCTTTACTCTTATGTAGTGTTTGGAAGTCAGCCATGAAGGAAATGCTGATATATTCGATACAGTTGTACTTGCTGTAAAATCAGCCGTTCCTGTCCCGAATTGAGAGGAATCAAAATTTCTGAATATGGCTATCTGTGCCCTGATAAGGTTTTTGTCAGTTGATACGTTCTTTACAACAGCCTGCCATGAATATTGGGCTGATATTGTATTCGCAGAAGAATCCACAAACTGTTTATCCTGATTCATGTTTCCAGAATCAGGATATGTGTAGACTTGACCGGCTGTTAGTGTGCCCACAATACCTACTATATCATTTGCCTTTAATTCTGATATTGCCGATTCACTGAGGATTGCCGCATTTGAATACTGCGTTACCTTTTTCATGGAGTCAACTCCGATAGGAAACAGTGTTAACATGCTTATCAGTCCGACGGCAAGGATAAAAATAGCTATACCTATTTCTATGAGTGTAAAGCCGGCGCTGGATTGAATATTGAATATTGACAAATGATTATTGTCGATTGAGGATTGAAGATTGAATGTTGAAGATTGAATGTTTAATTTTAACAATTGTCTACTTTTCTCTCTTCCTGCAGTTCCAGAGATGCCTTTTTTACCCGCTAAGGAAAGCAGGAAACACAGGAAAAAAACTTTAGAAAATGGATTCTTTTGCTTCTTTTCTTTCTTCATGCAATTCCTGCATTCCTAAGATGTCCTGTTTTTTAGCAGCTTTAGTCACTTTTTATCTGCCCTGTGTAATCAATTATCTTGAGATTCTTTGTATTGCCCTGCTTGTCTTGAATTGTAACTATATCCGTGCCCAGGGTTGAAGTGTTAGCAGAGCCGTTTGGATCGAAGGACACTGTTACTGTACTTGTTCCCATAGGCCATGTACTGGTACCAAATTCAATAGTATCCGGAAGAAATTCTGCTTTTCCTACCACAGCTGAAAGTTCATCTATTATTGATAGTTTGTAGTTTATTGAGTCGAATACGAGCCGCCGTGTTTTTCTTGAGTTAATTGCCATTGTCCTTGCGGCCAGGGCGCTTGCCTGAACTATGCGTGCTCCTTTATTTAATCTTTGCCCCTTGAGGAAAGGTGTGATTGCAGGCACGGCTACAATACTTACCAGGATGATAATTGCTATTACAACTAGCATCTCAACGAGTGTAAATCCATTTTTATTCATTTTGAGATAAAAACAGTTTAAACTGTTTAAACGGCTTAAACCGTTCAAACCGCGTCTGTTCCCTAACTTTAGACACTTTAGTTCACTTCCCGCCTAGCAAACTGGCGGACAGGAAGGCACTTCAAACTTGTTTGCGGCAATGCCGCATTATGGGTTACCGGCTCCAGTTATTAATATCATCTGCATCACTGCCAGAGGAACTTGTTATTCCGTCAGGGCCGGTTGAGTATAAGTCGTATGAGCCGCTATTTTGAGTTCCGGGGGTGGCATATACAAAAGGGTTTCCCCAATAGTCCACAATATTATTACCGTCTACTTCACTGTCATTAAATTCAATATATTGTCTTGCTGTTGGGTCAGATGGCTCTAGAGCAGTCTTTACATTTGTAATGTCTCCGGTAGGGTAGGACCTGTTGTCATTGTAGTATTGTTCTATAGCTATTTCCATACGGTTTATGAATGCCTTTGTTGCCTTTCTCTGAGTCTTTTCACGTAGGCCCGGAAGGACAGTCAATATGGTTGCCGCAATTACGATAATTATTCCTATTACAACCATCAGTTCCATTAATGTAAAACCTTTTTTACCAGTTTGTAATGTCATCACTTGTGGATGGTGTTTTATCAGGTCCAAATGAATAAATATCGAATGATGCTGTGTTATTAGAAGGTGAGCTGCTATCGTAAGAATAATAACTGCCAAAGGGGTCTTTATACTGGTATACCTTGGTTGTTCCATTTATTCCTTCGATTTTAATGTCTGGTTGATTATCAACGAAGTCAGCGCCTGTAACTTCATCCAATTGTGCCCTTTTGAATTCTATATACGGGCCGTATATATCGTTAAAGCTGGTTGTATTGAATGTAAATTTACTGCCCAAAAAGAATACAAGGCATTTTGAACCTGTGTCAAGATCAGAATCTACCGGTATAGAAACACCACCAATGGAGATTGGGGATGTTGTATAACTATCAGGAGGGAAGACACCAAAATCACTCTCAAACTGCTTTAGCGCCAACTCCTGTTGACTTATCTGTGCCGAGGTGACCCCTTTCTTGGCATTGGTCTGAATAGAAGATACGATCTGGATTGTGATTCCGGCAAGAAACATTATGATTACTATAACGACTAATAGCTCGAGAAGTGTGAAGCCTGCTTTGGATTGTATATTGAAGCCAGCCCTGGTGCTAACTCCGCCGAGGCAGACGGGCACTCTGCGGTCTGGGCCAGGGATTGACAAATGATTATTATAGATTGAGGCTTGACGATTTAATATTGAAGGTTGAATGTTGATAGGTTTCATTTTATAAAGATTGCGGTGAATAGTTACTTGCTTTCTAAGTACCTAGCTTGGACGAGCCAGCCGCTAAAGACGTTCCTGTGATCTGTTCCAGGTCCGCCTCTCAGGCGGAAACCAAAAAGGGAGTTAATAAATTATAGTAATAATTTAAGAATTTAGGAATTCTTCAATCCCTCAATCCCCCCCTGTCAGCCAGTTTGCTAGGCGTGAATTCCTCAATTAGTATCTGTTGAGTAAAGCCCAAATATCCAAAGTGTCATTCTGGATTTATTTCAGAATCTATATATATCAATATGTTAAGAGACCCTGAAACGAGTTCAGGGCGACAAAACCGTGTTTCCGCGAAACAGATATGATTCGCATTTCCAGGTACCTTATATCCCGCCTCCCAGGCTGTTCATCAGCTTTATTAGCGGGATGAAGAGTGCTATTACGATTGTACCAACTGATATGCCCAGGAATATGACTATAAGTGGTTCCAGCATGCTTGTCATTGATTCAATAATACTATCGATCTCGTTGTCATAATTATCAGCAATTTTTACAAGCATCTTATCAAGTTCACCTGTTTGCTC
>JBHHYW010000068.1:0-10196 GCA_046757745.1 Candidatus Scalindua sp. | reverse complement strand
ACGAGAAAGTAAAAACTGTCAAGCCAATTTAGAAAATGAGATTTTCAATTAGCAAAACAGTGCTGTGCGGCGATTTTTTAAATAGGGATTAAATCAGCAGAGCCATATATCTTGGCATCTTTTAATAAATATAACCCCCCTCCCCCAACGGCCTCTTACTCTCTAAACCTTATTTGGGGCGAGTCGTTAAACTTGTTGAATAAATTAATCATGCCTATCGAAAGTGTAAGTTCTATAATCTCTCCTTCGTCAAAATGCTTTTTCAGTCGCTCAAATAATTCGTCGCTTACCTCATTGGCATTCCTGGTAACCTGTTCAGAATACTCAATTGCTACTTTTTCCCGCTCGTCTTTGCCTTCTTCTTCGAGACTGAGAGTTTCCAATGCTTTCGTATGAGTCGCTGTACAGAACTGACACTTGTTAAGCTGTGATACTCTCACAAATATCTTTTCTTTTAAGGCTCGTTCTATTCTGCCATTGAAATAGAGTGTCCTTTGGAGAGGCATCATTGCTTTTGCGATATCAGGCCTCATTGCTAATGCTTGTAACATCTCCGGTACGCTTTTATTTATGTCAACAGGAGCTTTTATATCTTCCTTTTGCATCATATCTTTCAATCCAATCATATAATCTTTGACTTTTTCCTGGTCTATGTGAATTCGCATATTAAAATACCTTTCTATAAAAAAAACAAATTAAGAAAATCAAGATAAATTACAGCTTATTAATCAAATCTACAAAACCATTGTCACCCCTGACGGCTTAAGTCCCAACCGCCACCCAGCGCCTTATACAGCGAGATAAGATTCTTGCTCACTCGTGCTTCGCTAATGGAAAGCTGATCCTGAAAGGTAAATAAAGATCGTTCTGCGAGCAAGAGGTTATTAAAATCCGTTAACCCGTTTGTGTACTGAACCTTTGCCAGTTTTACAGTCCTTTCAGATGCTTTGACTGTTTTTTGGAGAATATATCTTCGGTTCATTTCACGTGAATATGAGATAATGGTGTTTTCAACATCTTCTAAGGCGGAGAGCACTGCATTGTGGAAACGGTAGAGAGCCTGCTTTTCACGTGCGTTTTGAGCCTTGATGTTGTTTCTAATTTGACCAGCAGAAAATATGCGCCAACCCACTGACGGACCATATTTATAGGTCTGACTCCCTGATTTAAGCAGATCTCCTACATCAGAAGCACTAAATTCAAAAGAACCATTTAGAAAAAACTTTGGATAGAGATCAGATTCAGCCACTCCAATACGGGCTGTTTCGGCAGCTAAAGCTCGTTCAGCCATACGGATATCAGGTCTTCTTCGCAAGAGTGCAATAGGCAGGCCGATCGCAACTTCTTTTGGCGGTACCGGAATTGAGCCTATTCTGGATAATTGGACACTGAGTGCCCCTGGTTGTTTTCCCGTTAAGACGGCTATCCGATTCAACGCATGACTCAGTTGTTCTTCAAGGGCAGGAATTTGCGCGCGTGTGTTTTCCAGATTTGTTTCAGCTTGCGCTGTATCAAGTGCATCTGTAAGCCCTGAATCAAACCTTGCCTTTGTCAGCTTCAAGGTTTCTTTCTGAGTCTTGACATTTGCCTTGGTGATCTTTAGACGGTTTTGAATGTTTCTTAACTCTATTGCCTATCTTGTAAGCAAACTCGCCACCAGAATCCCTCATAACCGAGTCGGTTGGAATAACCAGGTAATTTCCTTTTTCATTTGTTGGTATTGCTGCAGTTACACTCATTCCAGGAGTTAAACGGTATTTCTTCGAGCCCAGCACAACAATCAGAATGTAACGTCTTGAACGAAGGGAAACATCCTTAATGACTCTAATATTCTTCGATTCAATTCGGATATTCCGATCCTTCAGTTCTACGGTAATTGATTCTAATGATTGAAGCCTTTGCATTGAAAATTGTTCCGGAACCTCAAACACGGCTTCAATATTGCCAAGTGATACCAGCGTAACGATGGGACTGCCGGGATTGACCCACTCACCAGTTTCCGCGTGTTTTTTGACAATATTTCCATCAAAAGGCGCATGTATCACGGTGTCATCCAGACGGACCTTAAGAAGATCAAAACGCGCACGGGCAAGTTCATAATCACTTTCCGCAGTTTTTTGCGCAGACTTAGCAACGGCAAGAACCATTTTTGCGCGTCGAACAGCTTCCTTGCTGACTGCTCCAGCAGCCAATTCCTGCGATTTCGTTCTCCGATTTAATTCCTCCCGGTAAGTAGCAAGTTCAGCTTTTCGCTGCTCGATGGTGGCCAGTTTTATTTGAACTTCATGACCTGACTGTTCGACTTCAAGCTTGAGTCTACGGGCATCGAGCACGGCCAATACATCACCCTTTTTTACGGCCTGCCCTTCCCTCTTGTCTGACTTTACAACAAGACCGGACTCTTGACTTGCTACATCTGAGCACCGGTAAGCGCGCAGGCTTCCGGTAACGATACGGCGTATTTCGGTATTCTTGAATTCTACCGATTTGACTTTTACTTTAGGCGCTTGGCCCTGAGCGTAAGTGTCAGTTGCGATAAAAAACGAGTAGGCTGTCACAAAAAATACAGCCAATACCTTGATGATTAAAACCCTCTGCGCAAGGGCGTTGTTGTTATCCTTGCGAAAACCTACACAACATGAAATATTTTTAATGAGTTGTTTCAACCTTTTATTCCTTCCATAAATATGTTAAAGATGTGTTCGGGAAGAAATTCAGTAATAGGTTTTTTTCTTTTCTCTGGCGAGATCAGCCTTATAAAGATAGGTTCATAGGAGAAATAGTAAAGGATCATACCTATCAAACTGAAGGTTGAAAGCGTCGTGTCGTGCTCCCTGAAGACCCCTTTCTGAACTCCCTCCTTCATTATGCTATGTACAAGGTCGAAATTCCTTGAGATGTATTTTTTAACAATCATATCAATGTGCTTCGACTGTGATGTAGTCTCTCTGAGAATAATTCTATGAAGGTCCTTATGGTGATGAAGGAAATTAATATATACCTTAATAACATCACATATTTTTTCTTCTGATCCTTTTCCTTGATCAACTCCTTCCTTCAGGGACTGGGAGAAGCTTTTGAAAGTATCCTCAATAATATTCTGATGGAGTTCTTCCTTGGTATTGAAGTAATAATAGACCATTGCAACATTAATACCTGCTTTCTTGGCAATTTCCCTTACAGTAGTCAATTCAAAACCCTGCCGTGCAAACAGTCCTTCGGCAGACCTAAGGATGGTTTTCTTGGTGTTATTTTTGGCCTCTCTAGTTTTATTGCCCGACATTTTGTTAGCTCCTTGTACTGTTTTCCGTTACACAAAAATCCAGATTTGCATATTAAACACTGTATTAACTAAACGCTTGCTTAACAACCTTAGTCTTATTTATTTTCTCTGTCAAGCAAGTTTTTTAGAGAAAGTACAAACTTTTGTAATTAAGCTATTTTTATAGGCAAGTTAGCTTCATGTTGAGGATTTAAGAATTTAAGAATTCCAGAATTGACCATCCTGAAATGGATGAGATGACTATTGGCTATTGAAAATTCTGAATAATTAGATTTCGCCTAGCCATTTTATGACAAAATGACTCTTTGGCAGAAGAGTGATACCATTATCAAAGATGAACGTTTAGGTATTGTTGTTTCAATAGCACGGAGATTTAACAGATATATTAATTGATTTATGTATGAAATTAATTCTCAATCAAAACAACCTTTTTTGAGGCCAGGCGGGAGAGATTTTCTGCGTATGATAAAATTTCTTCTTTTTTAGGATTTCTGTCGAAGTATAATTTGCCCAGTTCTTTGCCCTTCAGACTCATCAACCAGTACCCAGCCCGCACCCCTTTACCCGTCCCCTTTGCCGCTGCCCTATGCATGGCAACTGTCTTACTATTACATACATTTTCTACAATAATTTCATCTATTTTAGTAAATTTAATTCTGATTCGCCAAATAGGAATGAAGAAGAATTTGAACCATATACAAACCTCCTCCAGTTTCTTATCTACTAGTATCTTTTTATCATAAAAGAGTAAAAAGAACCCAAGAATGGGAAAACCGAGAAGAGAAGTCATTATAGCAAAGAAGAGGCCCTTATCTAAGATGGAACTCGAATAAAACAGTAACCATATGTATACAGTTGCGGCTTTGTACATGACAAGGAAAACGAAGCTTATGCACAGCATCATTATTCCCATTGCCTTGGGAAATCTGGAACGCTTCAGGAGCATTTTATTTTCATCTATTTCTGTAATCTTTAATGTTACAGCCAATCCCATAATTGTTTCCTTTCTATATGTGAGTAGATTCTAGCCTGTATCTAAAATGCGTCAACTAATTTTTAAAAAACATTGTTTTTTTATATAAGGGGATTAAAATGGCCGCAACCTACATTTAATTTCTGTTATTTATAATAAAAATGGATTACCGCCTGTTCGTCAGACAGGCAAGCCAAATTCATATACATACTGTGAGGATCGTTACCCATGAGTGAAATTACATGGATTGAGATTGATCTCGATGCAATTGAACACAACCTGAAAGCTGTTAAGAAGAAAGTGGGAAACGATACAAAAATCCTCGCCATTGTCAAGGCTGATGCTTATGGACATGGATCTGTCAGAATCAGTCAGACACTGATGGATAATGGTGCAGATATGCTTGGTGTGGCTTTTCCAGAGGAGGGTATAGAACTCCGGAAAAGTAACATCAATATCCCCATACTTGTCTTAAATCCTGTTTTGTCAGAACAAATAGAAGATGTCTTAAGGTATTCGATGGGAGTAACAGTTTCCAACCTTGATATGGCAAGAGAATTATCTAAAACTGCGAAAAAACATTGCCGTAATATCAGGATTCACGTAGAAGTCGACACTGGCATGGGGGGAGCAGGATTATCTCCCGACAAAGCACTATCTTTCATAAAAGCACTGCGGTTAATAGAAAATCTGGAAATTGAAGGGGTATTTACGCATTTCAATTCATCAGAAGAAAAGGATAAATCTTTTTCCCATAAACAGAATAAAATCTTTAAAGAAGTTATCAAACGGCTAGAAGATGAAAATATCAAAATTCCTCTAATACATGCCGCTAACAGTGCTGCTATATTAGACATGCCTGATTCATATTTTAAGATGGTAAGGCCAGGATTAATCCTTTATGGAATTTTTCCCTCGAATTATGTTTCTAGAATTCTTGACTTAAAGCCTGCAATGAGCGTTAAGACAAGAGTAATAAATCTTAAACACCTGGATTCCGGAAGTACTATTGGCTATGGCAGGACATTTGAAATATTGAAACAAACTACTGTGGCCACAATACCTGTCGGATACAAAGATGGTTTTAACAGGTGTTTCTCAAACCTTGGAAATGTACTCATAAATGGAAACCGCGCATCAATTATAGGCCGTGTATGTATGGACAGGTGCTTTATAGATGTAACCAATCATCATGATGTAGAAATTGGAAGCGAAGTTATGTTGTATGGAAACCAGGACAATGAGACAATTTCGATCGAATTGGCTGCAGAATTAATAGGTACTATACCATATGAAATAGTTTGCAATATCGGAACAAAAGTACCAAAGAAAATGTATATAAAAAAGTAAAGAATCCTTAAAATTATAGAATTATAATAACAACCTTTCATAACTATACGTTTGTGCATCAATAACACATTACTATAAAAACATATCTATTTACTTTCTTTTTGGATTGGTTAAGCCCTTTACTGGCATATCGTTGCGCAAATTGACACGGCATTGTTATTCTGTTAAAATCAAAATATAGTACTGCAGACTTGACCAACATCATATATGTTGTATAATTGTGTAAAAGTAGTATAATGAAATCTCTTTCCGGCAAAAAAATAGATATCTTTATTAGAGTATAAATTGAAATATAAATACTTTGAACTGATAGGTTTAAGAAAGTCTTGACTTTTATATAGTACATGATATTATTAATAAATTTTGTTCAATCCGTATAAATTATGACTTCTTTTATTCCGCCGGAAAAAATCTCTGAGATTCAAAGGTCGTTAAACATAATAGATATTGTTTCTGACTATATTGCACTTAAGCAAACTGGAAGAAACTTTCTTGGCTTGTGCCCTTTCCATCATGAGAAAACTCCGTCTTTTACCGTAAATGTTGAGAAGCAGATATATAAGTGTTTTGGATGCGGAGAGGGAGGTACAGTCTTCAACTTTTTGATGAAGCAAGAGGCATTGACTTTTCCAGAAGCAGTTAAAATGCTTGCTGAAAAGGCGAATATCAGGATCGATACTTTAAATACAAAAGAAAATAATCAGGGAACAAGTACTTTGTACGAAGTGAATGAAAAAGCAACATGCTTCTTCTCCGATATGTTGTTGAAAACTAAGAACGGTAAACGGTCATGGGATTACGTTTCAAACAGATTGATAAATGATGATTCGATAAGGAAATTCAGGTTGGGATATGCACCTAATCGATGGGATTCGATAGTAAACAAATCAAAAGAGTGGGGTGTTAATACACGGATACTTGAAAAAGCAGGACTCGTTATAAGCAAGCAGGATAAGGCTTGTTACGACCGCTTCCGCAATAGATTAATGTTTCCAATCTTTGATTCTCAAAACAGGCCTGTAGGGTTTGGAGCAAGGGCTCTGGACGAATCCTTGCCTAAATACCTTAACTCTCCAGAAACACCGGTTTTTAATAAAAGCAAGACACTTTACGGAATTAATCTGGCGAAAGAGTCTATGAACAAGAATCGCAAGGTGTTGCTTATGGAGGGTTACACAGACGTTATAATGGCGCATCAACACGGAATAGATTGGTCAGTTGCGGCGCTTGGCACTGCATTAACACGTGAACACGTGAGGTTTCTAAGACGTTACTGTGACAAAGCTATTCTTGTTTTTGATGCAGATACAGCAGGACAGAAATCTTCTGAAAGAAATCTGAACATCTTTATAGAAGAAGATTTTGATGTAAATATTGTTCTTTTGCCCAAGAATTATGACCCATATGACTTTCTTGTTAAAAATGGTAAGCAGAGTTTTCTGGAACAGGTGGAAAATGCGTACGATTTCTTCAGCTTTAAAATAAAACTTTCGGAAACAAAATGGGATATGGCCTCAGTTGCCGGCAGAACATCAGCAATTGACGATATTCTATCAACGGCTATGAAAATCCCTAATTTTGTAAAGCGTGAATTAATTATCAAGAACGTTGCTGAAGAAATGTCTATAGAGGAAAATATCTTGCGTGATCACTTGGCTAAGTTAAAGGCTTTTAAAAGCGGCCAAATCAATAGAAACAAATTTTATGACCAGCAAGCCGCCAATTCAAACAAATCAAAATCAGGTGATTATCAGGTAGAAATGACTATCTTATACATCATGATTAACAGGAACGATTTAATAAAAAAAGTTGAGACAGATATAAGTTTGGATAGTTTCAGAAATAAAGAAATTCAGAGTATTGTGAAAAGAATGACTGAAATTTATTCTCAAAAGGGACAGGTAACATTAAACGATATTTCCCCGATGCTAAATACCCCTGAAATAAGCAGCGATTTAATTGATACAATTTCAATACGGGAATCTATAGAAAAAGATCCTGTATCTGGCCAAACTGATAGTAATAAAAAAACGCTTGGAGAATGTATTCAATTTATTAAAAAGAGGGAAAGCAGGAATGGTTCAAAACAAGCAAGAAGAAAAATGTCAGACTTGAACAAGTCAAAAGGGAACGAACAGGACGTTGATCAATTGCTTACCGGATATCACAAAGAGAATATTGCTTTTCATGCTTTAAAGAAATCTTGACAGAAAAACTTTTAGTTTTTATTAAATAGGAGACTCTTTAATGGAGAAAACGAGTCAAAAGATTAAGACACTTGTACTAAAAGGTAAGGAAAAGGGGTTTTTAACTTACGAGGAGTTAAATAATATCTTGCCGGATGACACCCTGGTCAGGCCTGAAAAGATTGATGAAATATTGATGATGCTGGACGAACTGGGTATCGATCTTATCGAGGAATCAGAGATAGAGACTCGCGATGCGACAGATACAGAAGAAGGAGACGAATTAAAGCAGGAGGCAAAGGCATCTGCGGCGGCAGGTATTTCAGAGAAGATTGACGACCCGATAAGGATGTACCTGACACAGATGGGAATAATTCCTCTGTTATCACGGGATGAAGAGATATCGTTAGCCAAGAAAATAGAGATGACACGGAAGGTCTTTCACAGGAAAATACTTAAATCAGATTATTCGCAGGAGGTTTGTTTAAAGATTTTAGAGGATATCACTAATGGCGAGTTGCCTTTTGACCGTACTTTGGCAGTTAATGTTGAGAATGACAATTACAAGGAAAGACTTCTGAGGCAATTTCCGGTACACGCAAAAGCATTAAAAACAATCTTAAAGAAAAACAGAGTAGATTATGGCCATTTAAGACTGAAAAAGACTTCTGCAAAAGACAGGTATAAGCTCTTCAAAAACATTAGAAGCCGCCAGAGAAAAGGCTCTGCGATTATTGAAATTCTAAACATTCGCACTAAAAAACTACAACCAATAGTGAAGCGCTTACAGGAAATTTCTTCTGAAATGAATAATATTAAGAAACAGATTGAATTACATAAGAAGCGTGTCAATTACAAGGTAAATGGTAAACTGCGAGACTTAAAATCCAGGCTGAGCGAATTCGAGGATATGGCGCATGAGACCCCTGAAAGGCTGGAACAACGTGTTGCAACTATCGAAAAGGTTTACAAAGAACATGAAATTGCCAAGCGTAAACTTTCCAGCGCAAATCTCAGATTGGTAGTAAGTATTGCAAAAAAATACAGAAATCGTGGCCTGAGCTTTCTAGACCTTATACAAGAAGGAAACACAGGGCTTATGCGGGCTGTTGATAAGTATGAATATAGAAGAGGTTACAAATTCAGTACTTACGCTACATGGTGGATAAGACAAGCCATAACCCGCTCAATTGCCGACCAGGCTAGAACTATCAGAATCCCAGTACATATGATCGAGACAATGAGCAAAATAAGGAATGTATCAAAAAAATTATTACAAGAGAAAGGCCGAGAACCAGGTATCGAAGAGATTGCAAAGGAAGTAAAGATACCTGTGTCTGAAGCCAGGAGGGTATTGAAGATTTCAAGACATCAAATTTCTCTTGATAGAACTGTGGGAGAAAGCGCTGATAGTGCATTTGGAGATTTCATAGAAGATGACAAGGCGGAATCTCCTGTTTCCGCTGCTGCACAAGAGATGCTTAAGGAAAAGATAGAAAGCGTACTGGATACGCTTACATATCGCGAGCGCGAGATTATTAAGCTTCGTTATGGCATAGGAGATGGTTATACATATACGCTTGAAGAAGTTGGTAAAAAATTCATGGTCACCAGAGAAAGGGTAAGACAAATAGAAGCAAAGGCAGTGAGGAAGTTGCAACATCCTGTCAGGAGTAGGAAGCTGGAAGGGTTCTTAGATAGCGTTGGAGAAAGTAAATAAGAGACAAATATAATGAAAAACAATACATTTTATGGAAACAGGAAGTTGTAATGATTGAGAGTATTGAGGTATTAAAGAGATTACAGTCATTGAAAAGTAAGATAAATGAACTGAAAGAATACCAAGAATGCAGGAAACAGGACGTCCAGAGAAAAAAAACTCAGATAGAAGATAAAAGAACTCTCGCTGAAAAGAAACACGAAGAGAAGCTATCAAGACAAAAGGAAATTGACAGGAAAGAGCTGGACATGAAGACTGAAGAAGGTGAAATAACTAAATATAATGTCCAACTGAACTCTATCAAAACAAATAAAGAATATACTGCTTTGTGTACTGAAATAGGCAGCAAGAAAGCAGACCTGTCTATTCTGGAGGATGAGATTTTGAGTTCCATGTCAAGATTGGAGTCAGTTAACGAAGAATATAATAAGTTACAAGAAGATTTAAGGTGTGAAGAATATATTTTAAAAGATCTCATAGAAAGCGTGGATACAGATGTAAAAAAAACTGATATCGAGATTGAAAAGATTCAAAATGAACAAAAGAAATATATAGATGCCCTGGATGAAGATTCCTTAAATCATTTTAACCGGTTATCAAACATAAAAGGTGGAAAAGCTGTAGTTGCTGTAATAGGTAATGTATGTGGTGGCTGTTCTATGAATATTACTGCACAAACATTAA
>JBHHYW010000067.1:0-10215 GCA_046757745.1 Candidatus Scalindua sp. | reverse complement strand
TGATCTTTATAGACCAGATAGCCAGCATGGCAAAGGTTAATACATATAGTATAGTAATTTTACTCAAGTCGAAGACGCTGTGAAGATGGATATCAAAATAGAGGGGGACTGCGATAATGATGACTAACAGGATGGCTATTATTATTTGGTCACAGTATGGAATTAACCTAAGTTCTACCGAAGTGGTTGTTTGAGTTTTTTTACTAAACATGTTTAACAAATCCGTAGAATGCTAAACTATTGTAAAATCCCCTGAAAATATAAATAAGCAGGATTTTATCAAACCCGAATAACAGTGATAAAAGCTTAATAGACATTAACTATCTTGCTTAAGAAGTAAGGTGCTTTTATTATTTAGAGGATGACGTATGCTGGACTTAATATTTAAAAATATTTTCCGCGATTCCACATATATAAATAATATACAAAAAAACTTGACATAAACATGTTAGATACTATAATCACACCTGTAAGTAGGGGACTGTATGCCATTTACACCAGTTGCATAGTAAAGTTAGTTACAAACACTTGTATAAGATATTAAGAGAATTAATATCTGTTTTCAACCGTTTAATATATTTTACTTTGCAAACCTTCAGGTAGGGGACTTTGCGAATGTGGATCCCTAAATTAAACAGAGGTTTTACTCTTATTGAATTACTGGTCGTGATTGCCATAATTGGTATCCTTGCCGGAATCCTGCTACCGGTATTGAGCAGGGCAAGAGAATCGGCACGCAAGACTCAGTGCATGAGTAATGTAAAGCAGATAGGGATGGGCTTGATAATGTATGCAAATGAGAATAATGAGTCGTTCCCATCGTCAACTGCCAATGCGATGTTGTCACTCAATTTGCTTTATCCGGATTATGTTTCAGACCCACGTACGTTTAACTGTCCAAGTGATACATTCGTTACAGATGTTACAAATGCTGGTATTGCTGCGGCTACTGCCTTTACCAAAAATCAATGTAGTTATGGTTATGACTATAGTCATAACCAGGCTGATGATGCGGACGTGGCGCTTGCCGCGGATCGTCCTACAAATGCTGCGGGAGCTACTACACCCACAGCAAATACTAATTCACCCAATCATGGTGGTAGTACTGACACGGTGGCAAATGGTGATACGGCTGGAAGAGGGCAAAATGTAGTTTATGTAGATGGTCACGTAGAATTTGTTATCTCTTCACTTGCAGGCTGGTATGCGGCAGATGGTACTACGAGAGACGACATTTATGCGGACGATTCAGCAACTACTGGTGGAACCGATACTTATATATTACAAGATGGTCCATAATCCTCGGATTTATAAGTAGGGGCGTATGGATATACGTCCTTACTGTAATAAAAGGGAATCTGTTGTTTACATAATAAAAGCAACGGTTCCTTTTTTATTTTAAGACTACCTCATAATATATACATATCCTTAACTGTTTCCTCGTAAATTACTTTAAAACTCCTCTCTTTCAAGATGATTCCAATTCTGGAATTCTCTCGAAAGAGAAGCTGGTCGTGTGTACGTAACTCAAACTTGGTTTGAGTTATGATGTAGCGGGTTAAGCGATACGAATCCACATTGATTATTTGTTTGTGCCTGACTGTGCGTCGCACGCAGACAGACATATGACAAACCTTGCTTTCGCAAGGAATCCAGTACTGGAATCCTTGCGAAAGCAAGGTCCATACTCCCTTCTGGAAGTATATTCAGATGATTCAGCCATAGGACGGAAACCTGCCCGGCTCCACAGTTCTGGTAGGCAACCCTTGCCCAGGGTGACGATGCGCCCCTACATACTTGACTTCATGTCGTGATGTTTATAGAATAATAGTTCACTATTAAATAGCAGGCTATCAATATGTTAGAATACGATTTTAAGGAAAGTATTGGTTGCTCCATTGCAATGGCAAATCGGGCATTGAGAAAGGCGTTAGATGCTGAACTGGGGCACTACGGGATTACGTTTGCCCAATGGCAGGTCCTCGCAGGCCTGGCTCTGGAGGGTGAAATCTCTCAGGTTAAACTGGCAGAATTGATAGGTGTTGAAGGCCCTACGCTGGTTCGTATACTTGACAGGATGGAGCAGAGGGGCTGGATCAAGAGAAATGTATCTTCTCAAGACCGACGTCAGAAATTAATTTCTCCGACACAGAAGGTTGAAGGTGTATGGAGGAAGATGACTGAATGTGCTCATGGGGTAAGAAGTGGAGCCGTTAAAGGTATTTCGTCTAAAGAAGTTGCAAACTTGCAAAGACTTTTGGGAAAAATAAGGGAGAACCTGAATGGACTATATGAGACTGAAAATCGTGAATAATTGTGATGGTAAACTACATTATCTATTACTGTACACATTTGTGCTAATCTTCCCCATTATTTCTGTATTCCTGGTATGTAATAATGGTTTGTCTCAAGGAAAAAAGTTTAATAAGAAAATGGTTGCGGCTCCTGTAGTGGTATCACGCATTATTCAAATGGAGGCACCGCAACCCGTTAAAACGGTAGGAACGGTTTTCCCTTTTAGAGAGAGTATTGTGGCTAGTGAAATAGAAGGATTAGTGGTGAAATTTCCTGTTAAAAGAGGTGATCATGTTAAAAATGGACAGGTGTTGGCAAGGCTCAGGACAACATCTTTAGAAATACAGCTTAAAGGCGCGAAGGCAGATGAACATCTCGCCCTTATAGAATATGAGCGTGCTAAGAAACTCTATGAAGGTGAAGCAATTTCCCATTCGGAATTAGATGAGTTTGAGACTAAGTTAGTTGCACAAGAAGCAAAGGCAGAAGGTGTTGAGGATAACATTGGAAAGTGCACGATTACGGCGCCATTTGATGGAAGGATTACTGAAGAACATACTGAGGTAGGACAATGGCTTAAAAAAGGAGAGAGGGTTGTCTCGATGTTGCAGATGAACTATGTGAAGGTCAGGGTTCCGGTTCCTGAAAAATATATTCAAAATTTGAAAATAGGTAATAAGTGTAATGTCACATTTCCGGCATTAGGCGGCCTTGCTAAAACCGGAGAAATTATTCACATTGTGCCACAAGCAGATGCACGTGGAAGGACATTTCCTGTATACGTAAAGCTTGATAATACAGAAGAAATGATCAAGAGTGGCATGTTTGCTGAGGCTACATTTGAAATTGGCCCTTTGTTATCTGCGACAATGATCTTAAAGGACGGTATAGTTAGGCGGGCGGGCGGTAAATTAATATTTCTGGCAGTTGGAGGAAAAGCGGCAGTAGCACCGGTACAGACGGGTATTGCTTATAAAAATTTAATCCAGATAATTGGCGATGTAAAGCCGGGCATTGATGTGATAGTAAGGGGTAATGAGCGTTTGCGTAATGGACAGAATGTGCGGGTAACGGGAAGGATGGATCCTGTTACGATTGACGATTGACGATTTCGTAATTACGATTTACGACTTTAGATTTATGTTTTGTGAAACAAGACTATAATAAATTAGTGAATGGAGTGAACTAATTTATGAAGATTATAGAATATTCAACACGCAATCCGGTAAAGGTAATAGTAGGGGCAATATTTGTATTACTGTTCGGCCTCATTGCTCTGTTTCGCATTCCAGTTCAGCTCGTTCCTGACGTTGAGAAACCACAGATAACAATAGAAACCCGATGGACAGGGGCAAGTCCTCAAGAAGTTGAACAAGAGATAATTCATGAACAGGAGGAGATGCTGAAGAGTGTTGAAAATCTTGATAAATTAACCTCTAAGAGCTTTAATGGTCGTGGGCGAATATTAATGGAATTTGATGTTGGTGTAGATAAGAACGTGGCCCTTTTGGACGTAGCCAACAAACTCGAACAGGTACTCGAATATCCTGAAAATGTGGATGAACCGGTTATAAGTACTGTTAATACCAGCGACCGCCCCATCGCATGGTTTACGTTAAGGACTTTACCGGGAAACGATACTGACATTAATACCCTCAAGGATTTTGCTGAAGATTATGTTGAGTCGAGATTTGAAAGGGTACCCGGTGTAGCAAATAGCAACATATATGGAGGTGCTGAGAGAGAGATGCAGGTAATAATAAGTCCTCATGCCCTGGCAAGTAGACAACTGACAATTTTAGATGTTCGCAGCGCCCTCCTTTCGTCTAACGTTAATATAAGTGGTGGGGATATTGACGAGGGTAAGAACAGGTTTGTAGTCAGAACGTTAGGACAGTTTAAGTCCGTTCAAGAAATAGAGGATCTGGTCATTACAAAACGTGATGATATTCCTGTATACATAAAAGATATAGCTGACGTCAGGCTTGGATACAAAAAACTAGAGGCATTTGTAAGGCAAAAGAGTGAACCTTCTTTAGCCGTCAACGCACAGAGAGAGGTTGGCGCTAATGTCTTAAGTGTTATGGCAGGTTTGAGAGAGGCGTGCCGTGAATTAAATGAAAATTTATTGAATGATATGGGCCTGGAGTTAGAACAGGTTTATGACGAGACCGAATACATTAAGTCATCAATAGGCCTGGTTCGTCAGAATGTTGTAGTCGGTGGTCTCCTGGCGGTCATGATACTCTTGTTATTCCTCAGAAGCTGGCGAAGTACATTAGTTATTGGCCTGGCTATCCCTATCAGTGCTGTGGGCACATTTCTTATGATTACACTTATGGGACGTTCACTCAATGTGGTTAGTCTGGCAGGAATAGCCTTTGCTGTCGGAATGGTTGTTGATAGCGCTATAGTTGTGTTGGAAAATATTTATCGTCACTGGCAGTCTGGCGAGGAGCCTTTCCAGGCCGCTTACAAAGGGACTACGGAAGTATGGGGTGCGGTGTTAGCATCTACACTGACTACCATAGGAGTCTTTATTCCAGTGATCCTTGTTGAGCAGGAGGTGGGGCAATTATTCAGGGATATAGCGTTAGCCATAAGCTTTGCCGTAGGCCTTTCCCTTATAGTGGCTATAACCGTAATACCAACTGCAGCGGCCAGAATTCTCTCGTACGGGAAGAAGAAACAACCAACCGGCCAGTCAAACAATTCAAAAAACAAGAGCAACCTGGCCTCGTTTGGTAGTGTTCTAACTAACAATATTGTTAAATTTATAGATTTTTTAACTGCAGGCTTAAAAAGAAGATTAATAACAATTGTAGTTTTGACTGTGGCGGCATTATTTCTAACATGGTGGATGATGCCGGAGATGGAATACTTACCGGTAGGTAATCGTAATATGGTATTGGCTATAATGTTGCCTCCTCCCGGATATAGTATGGAAGAACAAAAGGCTGTTGGCCTGGTAATTGAGAAGGAGCTGAGCCCCTACTGGTATATCAAAAAGGGTAGTAAAGAAGCGAAGATGTTAGATGGGCCTCCTATAAAACATTCATTTTATGTTTCCCGGGGGCGAACTGTATTTATGGGTGTTCTGGCAGAAGAACCAGAGCGTGTTAAAGAACTTGTGCCTGTTCTTCAGCGAGTGTGTGCCAAGATTCCAGGAATGATCACGATAGTTCAACAGGCGAGCTTGTTTGAACGTGCCTTGAGTGGTGGCCGCACAATAAATATTGAACTCACTGGGCCTGATTTGAACCGATTGATATTCATCGGCGCTCAGGTATTCGGTCAGGTAAGGCAAATATTTCCTCCCGGTACGCAGGCCCGTCCTATACCAAGCCTGGAACTTGGGAGTCCGGAATTGCAGATTAGGCCCAGGTGGGGGCATGCAGCCGACCTGGGGTTAACAGCTACTGATATCGGATATATTATTGATGCCCTTGTGGATGGCGCTTATGCAGGTGATTATTGGCACCATGGAGATAAGATAGATCTCGTTATTTTTGGCCAGGAAGAATATGTTAAACGATTCCAGGATATTGAGCAGATATTCATTTATACTCCATCCGGAAATTTTGTACCGTTAAGTACAATAGCAGATATACAGTTGGGTGAGGGGCCGGAAGAGATAGATCATATTGAACGAGAACGTTCTATCGAAATCCAGGTCGTTCCACCACGTACTATGCCACTTGAAAGAGCCATCAATCTCATTGATACTCAGATTATTACACCAATGAAGGAACGTGGTCTATTTAGTGGACTATATAAGGCTAAACAAGCAGGGACAGCAGACAAGCTCCAGGAAGCTCGCGAGGCGCTGCAATGGAACTTTATTCTTGCTATCATAATTTCTTATTTGTTAATGGCAGCGCTTTTTGAGTCGTTCCTGTATCCCCTTGTCATAATGTTCAGCGTCCCCCTGGCTGCTGTTGGTGGTTTCGCCGGCCTTGCACTGCTTAATCAATTTACACTACAGCCGATGGATGTCCTTACCATGCTTGGGTTCGTCATCTTGATAGGAACCGTTATAAATAATGCCATTTTGATAGTCCATCAAACCCTTAATAACATGCGGGATGGAGGAATGGAATCCCGCCATGCGCTTATAGAAAGCGTGAGAACACGTATCCGGCCTATATTTATGAGTGTAGGGACAACGGTATTTGCCATGTTGCCCTTAGTTTTATTGCCGGGTGCGGGGAGCGAGCTTTACCGTGGCCTTGGCAGTGTAGTATTGGGAGGTCTTATAGTTTCTACCATCTTTACCCTACTTCTGGTCCCGGCAGTTTTTAGTCTGGTTATGGATATTAAAGAGCGTGTGAGACACGAAAGGGCAGTTGTCTAAAACCAATAACAAATGACAAATGACTAATAAAAGGAAGCTTTCATGAGATTCATTGCCTTACTATGCCTGATGTTATTTTCTTTAGGTATTTCTGGGTGCATGGGGCCTATCTTGCTCCATAAGGCCGTACTTGGTTATGACGAGACTATCAGCCGCCTCGAGAGAGAGATGTT
The DNA here is from genome assembly GCA_046757745.1 of Candidatus Scalindua sp. GTDB lineage: Bacteria > Planctomycetota > Brocadiia > Brocadiales > Scalinduaceae > Scalindua. The sequence continues at coordinate 3,393 of JBHHYW010000067.1, read as the reverse complement.
GTTAATCAACATTGCGCGTACGCATAGGAACATTCCTACTCATTTCACTGTGACTTCCAGAATTGCAGCGACATTTGATTACCAGACCAGTACAGGATTAACCGGGACGATATTTGAGCGTGTGGGCGGCATCAATAACTATGCTCTCAATCTTGGTGCAAGTGTGTCGGAGAATCCTACACTCAGCATCATCCCTATGCAGGGAGAGGAATTTACCAGGCGCATACTCATGCCATTGGATGAAAAGTTGTTCCAGTTTCTGGTCTTCCAGGGCGCCCCTGTAGATATGGTAATGCGTCTCATGGCAAGAGGCATTGAAGTACAGAAAGAGGATGGTACATTTCAGCGGTTCATCCTGAATTGGCCCATATATCCGGATGAGTACAAAGAGTTTCGCAGAATAGCCTTGCATCTGGCCTGGCTTAACGCAAACAGAAATCTTTTCGCCGGCAGGCTTTCCTTTGAAGAAGTCGTTCTCTCAAAGCTTTCAAGCGCGCCATCAACCAATGACATTATGCAAGCGGAGGAGAAAGGATATCACTGGAATGAAAATGAAGATGATGGGACATATGAACTGACTAAACAGACAATCGGACGTGTGGTTATAACTAATTACGACCCTCTGATATTAACTAACAGAGAGCGCCAGGAACTTAATAACCTGGCTGTCAGGAAACCAAATAATTTTGTCCTGGTGGACATCCGGGCCGGATATCCGGGTGGAAGTTTTCCACTCTTTGGAAGTATCAAGCTTCGGAGCTTCAATGAAATTATTGAGTTTCTAGCTGCAGGAATTGATAGCACACCGGAATTTAATGTTGACCCCGATCCTCGTACTGTAAAGGTTGTCCTGAATCCAAAGACTACTTTGGTAATTACGGTGGATGCAGATTTACCGCAGGAAGTCCTTCGCATATCATACGGTGGACACGACTATGCTATTGGGCAAACTCCCTGGGACCATAAAGCCTTTAAGCTCCTCTACCATCTCTTCCAGACCACAGTAACGGATGTCTCCAGGATGGGCGTTCCTATAACAATCTCCAAATAAACGCAAGCAACGCCTCTCAAATAATATGGTGGCTAGGCATCCTTTAATGTCGTACCCTCAAAGATAAGGTCATCACCCTTTTTCATTGTCTTGAACGATGAAAATTGAATGGCGTCCTTCATCTTGTTTATGTTGAGGTCGCCTATTGCTTCCAGGCCCTTCCCTATAATCTTTGGCGCTATCGGTATTATCATCTTGTCTACAAGATTTGCTTTGAGTAGAGAGGTGATTATTTCTGAACCTCCTTCTACCAGTACGGATGTAATATCTCTCCTGCCGAGTTCTTTCAGGAGGCTTAAGAGGCTTACCCTGCCGCTCTTAACTTTTTTTATTATCAATACTTCCACCCCAAGTTTCTTTACGGCTGTCACTTTTCCGGAAGGGGCGCTGGATGTGGTGGCTACTATTGTCAGATGTGAATTGTTGTCTGTCAGGACAGAAGACTTGACAGGTATGCGGAGTTTACTGTCAACTATTATGCGCAAAGGATTCTTTCCCTTTACGTGTCTTACCGTTAATTGTGGATTGTCGGCAGTAACAGTGCCTGCGCCAACCATAACACAGTCATTGGTGCTGCGAAGGCTGTGAACATATTTGCGCGATGCTTCAGAGCTTATCCATTGTGAATCTCCGGTCTTAGTTGCAACCCTACCGTCCAGTGTCTGTGCATACTTTACGGTTACGTAAGGAATCCCCGATTTGATAAATTTAAAATAGCGTTCATTTAACTGTTTACATTCAGTGTCAAGTATCCCAACGTCAACCTTTACGCCTTTTGATCTGAGGATTTTAATACCTTTGCCATTTACTTTAGGGTTAGGGTCAGGTGTGCCTACAACTACCCTTTTCAGGCCCTTCTTAATTAATGTGTCAACACAGGGAGTAGTTCGTCCATAGTGACTACACGGTTCCAGGGTAATGTAAAAAGTTGAACCCCTGATGCTGCCTTTAACATTATTAATGGCATTTATCTCGGCATGGTAATCACCACATTTTTTGTGATAGCCCCGGCCGATGACCTTTCCGCCCTTCACAATTACGGCGCCAACCATGGGATTCGGGCTGGTCTTGCCAATGCCTTTCCCGGCCAGACGGATTGCTATTCTCATGTAATAATTGTCATCGAATTTTTTTTCCTTCATAGGAAGCCTGAACGTGTAAAGATATCTTTTATATTTTTAATTTCTGCATCAGAAATTGGTAAGAGTGGTAACCTTGACTTCCCCCCGTGATATCCGAACAAATTCATAGCTGCTTTCAGCCCGGGGATCCCATACCCGGATGTTACGGCAAGAGTTGGTTCAATAAGCCGCATCTGCAGTGCATTTGCTTCCGTGTTATTACCATCTTTGTACAGTTTTATAATGTTCGTGCATCTTTCAGGCAATACACAGGCAATTGCCATAATACCGCCTGCAGCGCCTATACACAGGGAAGGGTATAGAACAATGCTGCTGCCTGTTAGAACACTGAAATTTTCATCTTTTGTCAAGTTTATAATCTCAGAAAGCTGTTCAATGTTTCCTGAGCTGTCCTTGATCCCGATTATATTTTCATGAGTTGAAAGTGCTGCTGTAGTTTTCACCTCTAAGTTAAGGCTGGTAAATAGAGGTACATTATAAAGCAATACAGGAATCGGAGAATTACTGGCCACATTCAGATAATGCTTCAGGAGTGCTTCATGAGACATGTCACTCTTGAAAAAGTGTGGTGTGATAACAACGGCAATGTCAGCGCCGCAATCTGCGGCTTTTCTTGTGAATTCTATGGTTCCTTTAGTTGATTCTAAACCTGTTCCAACAAGCATTTTCTTAGACGATGGGATTGCCTTCCTCGCCGTGTTAACGATCTCAAGCTTCTCATTTTCGTTTAGGAAAACAGACTCACTGTTAGAACCCAATATCAGATAGCCTGAAATCTCGCTTTTATTCCATCTTTCAATATTTTCATAGAGATGGTTATGTTCTATGCAACCATTATCATCAAAAGGAGTCGTAACAGGTGGGAAGATTCCTTCAAGTTTCATCTTGTTCACTCAACTCTCTAAACTGTTCCCATAATCTATCAAACCTGCATTCGTAGATCATCTCGTATAAATCCATACTATTCGGATACATCTCTTCACATCTCTCCCGTACCTTTGATTTTTCAATCTCTATATCAATTTCCGGATAATCAGAGATCAGGATAAGCGAGCAAACACGATCCGCCATTCTTTGAAGCTCTCTCATCCTCTCTCTTTTTCTTTGTTCTCTTATTCTCATATTTAACTATTCATCTAATTCCTAACTCCGAACTTTTCACTCCGAAGATACATTCAGCAGTTTGAGCATTTCTTCAGT
>JBHHYW010000066.1:0-10232 GCA_046757745.1 Candidatus Scalindua sp. | reverse complement strand
AGACCTGCGCCGCGGTGCAAAAGGCAGTGGAAAAGAGTCTGGGGCAGTGAAGGGGTGAGATTGGGCAAGAGAATTAGGACAACGGCGTTCGCCGGGGTTGATTGTATCAAAAAAAGCTTTTTCATTTTTTGATTGACAAAGGAGCTTGATTGTGTTAGCTTTAATTCTAAGGCACAATAACTTTAGTATAAAAGGATTTTTCATTGAAAATTGAGGGAATAATCTGGATTGACGAAATTATTTACAAACTGTTACGAAAGCATAATGTTCGTCAAAATGAAGTAAAAGAAATTCTTAATCAACGACCCCAATTTCGATTTGTGGAAAAAGGACATCGAAAAGGTGAAAATGTTTATGCGGCTATGGGGCAGACACACGCAGGGCGTTATCTAATGGTCTTTTTTGTGTATAAGAAAAACAAACAGGCCTTGATATTATCTGCGCGGGATATGACAAGGGCGGAAAGGACAAAATATGGGAAAAAATAAAAGTTCTATTTCAAAAGCAGAATCTTACAAAGAGATTTCTGAATTTTGGGATACACATGATTTGTCTGACTACTGGGATGAGACAAAAGAAGTCAAATTCGACGTAAATATCGAGTTAGAGAAAACCTATTACGCCGTGGACAAAACTCTCTCCGAACAAATCGAGATAGTGGCAAAAAATCGGGGCGTGTCCGCCGATACGCTGATCAACTTGTGGATTCAGGAAAAATTGCAGCAGCAACGGACTCTCCAAGAGTAAAGCAACGGTCTGTTTGACAATTTCACTAAGCTCAAAACTCTATTTGTATTTTAGGAAAAAGATTGATTTTATGGTGTAAATAAGTTATCTTATCACAATGACTACGTTTAAAATGAAGGGAAATTATTTATGTCAGACGTTCCCTCAACCATTACCCTTATACCTCCAGAAGAAACTGAATTATTTCTGGGTAATGTTGCGCAAGTTTCAAAGAATGTAATTGTAGAAATTCAGGAACAATATTTGGAAGACACAACTCCATGGGTCGTTGGTTTCTCAGGTGGTAAAGATAGTACGGCGGTTTTGCAACTAATTTTTTACGCTTTAGCTGAACTTCCAAAAGGTGAATTGACGAAAGAAGTTCATGTACTCTCCAACGATACGTTGGTTGAAAATCCAAACGTAGTTAAATTTCTTGATGATCAACTAAGTCGGATTCGAGAGGCAGGTAAGACTCAACTTTTTGCCCATAATCCAAATTTATTTCACGTTTTTAAATCAGTGCCCAAGCTTGAAGATACCTTCTGGTTAAATTTAATTGGTAAAGGCTACCCATCTCCAAATCGATGGTTTCGCTGGTGTACGGAACGCATGAAAATCAATCCCACAAACGAATATATTCTAAACACCGTCAACAAACATGGCAAAGCCATTATTGTGTTAGGCACAAGAAAAGCGGAATCCAGTAACCGTTCGGCTTCCATGGCACAATTTGAAATCCCTGGAATACGGCTGCGTAAGCACAGCCTGCCCAATGCCTATGTGTTTGCGCCAATTTCAGACATGTCGACCCAGGAGGTTTGGGCGTACTTGATCAACACACCAAATCCGTGGGGGGCCGACAACCAGCAATTGCTCGATTTGTATCGAAGCGCATCCGATGTCATGGAGTGTCCCCTGGTGATTGATGACACTACCCCTAGTTGCGGAAACTCGCGTTTTGGATGTTGGGTTTGTACCGTGGTGGATAGAGACCGGTCCATGCAGCACATGATCACCAATGGTGAAGAGTGGATGCTGCCGTTGATTGATTTCAGGGACTGGCTATACATTATCCGGGACGACGAGACAAAAAGAGAAAAGTGGCGTCGCAACAACCAACCAGGGTTGGGTCCGTTTCAGATGGAGGTTAGAAAAAAGATCCTTGAAAGGTTATTAAGAATCGAATGTGAAGTCGGAATGGATCTTATCAGCAAAGAAGAACTTATGGCTATACAATATCAATGGAATTATGACGGGAACTTTCGCTACTCAGTAGCTGAGATTTATTCAGAGATAAAAGGAGATTCTGAGATGATACCACAAGATCAAATCTCTGAGAGAAGAAAAGAAGAGTTTGAGATTCTTGATGAAGTTTGTCGAGATTTTGATGTTGATCCAGAGCACATCAAAGAATTGACCGAACTTGAGCGAGAGCATTTCTCATTTTTAAGACGTCACAACATTTTTGAAGATATGAAGCTCAAAATCGAAAGGTTCGTCAGGCGTAGTGAAGAGGTTCCACCGAAAGATGAAAATCGATAGCATCACCCTCCACAATTTCAAATGTTTTGAAGGAACTTGTATCGTCAACGGACTCGCTGATAATCTCACCGATCAAAAGAGAATTCTTCTGTTTGGGGGTTTAAACGGCGCTGGCAAGACCACGCTTTTCGAGGCAATACTATTGTGTCTTTACGGAAAAAGAAACAAAACACTTTGGCCATCAAAAGGTACAAAACGAGAAGATTATCAGAATTATGTGGTCGCTGTAACCAACAATAACGCTAAACAGAGCAGTTTAAGGTCCGACTTGTGGATAGGCGTGACTTTAAGGGATATTGAACTCGCCGGAATCCCTCACTCTCTTTCGGTTAAGCGATCTTGGGTAATTGACACGCAGAGCAATTCTCTTTATAAAGACGGTGAGTTGCAGATCTGCGGCCCTGACGGAAATCCATTTGAGTTTGTGTCCGAAAATGATTGGGAGCAATTCATCAACGAACTTATTCCGTATGAAGTTTCCCAATTTTTCTTTTTTGACGGAGAAAAAATCCAAGATTTTGTCAGAGACGAGGATAGAGAATTCGCTGAATCACTTGAGAAAGTATTGGGGATTAGTCTCTATGAGCAGCTCAAAAACGATCTTGAAACAGTAAGAAGGAGAATCTTAGCGGATTTTAACAAAGACGAAGATGCTAAAATCGATCTCGCCAGGATTGAGACAGAAATTGTAGAACTTGAGAAACAAATTCGTAATGAAACTGAGACGGTTAACAGGATTGACCAAGAGCTTCGGGAAATCGAGGAACAAATCGAAGAAATAGAGCTTCAAACGAAACGGATTACCCGAATTCAGGCCCAACAACTCGAAGAGTACAGGGCGGACAAAGAAAGACTTATAGAAGAAAAGGCTGTTCTTGAAGAAAAGGTTTTCCAGGCGATTCAAGAAGATCTGCCTTTCGTTGTAACTGCCTCTCTTTGCGGTGAATTGATAGAACAACTTGAAAATGAGCTTAAACTCAATGAGTTTGTAGCCGCCCAAAAATCCTTAGAACCAAAGATTCAGTCGATTGCGAAGCGTCTTTTTGAGGGAGAAGAACCAACACCGCCTCTTAGACCGCAGCAAAAAAAATTCTATCAAGAAAAATTGACTCACATTTTGAACGACACCCTCGCCCAAAGACCCATAGAACTTGCGAATGTCGCGCCATTGCATAATCTCTCAAAAAACGACGCGCAAGTAATCGAGTACAGGCTTCAGAAAACCCACGCTGCCGTTAAAACATTATCCGCCTATCTTGAACGATTGCAGGAGATCGAACCAAAACTGAGAGAGATTTCACAGGCTGAATCTAAAACCGACGATCCGGAAGCAAAAAGGCTATATGAAGAAAGAGGCGGCCTGCAAAAAAAGAGAGAGATTAAGCAAGATATACGAGAGCGTCTGGTCGTAGAAATCCAAAAGCATAGCGATGAAATCTCTTCCAAAAAGAGTCAACGCACTGGATTAGAGAAGAGAGTTGAAAGAACCCTCTCCAGACAAAAGCAGATGGAGTACACCAGACGGCTGCGTGAAGTTCTCCAGGAATTCTCGTATCGCTTACGTAAAAGGAAAGTTTCAAAGCTTCAGGAATATACAATCGAAATGTGGGAAAAACTTGCCCACAAAAAGGATCAGATCAAATCGATTCTTATCAATCCTGACCGGCAATTCTCAATAGAACTGTATGACTATCGAAGCAGATTGATTGACAAAACCAAACTGTCGGCAGGCGAAAAGGAATTGTTAGCCATTTCTCTCATCTGGGCATTATCAAGATTGGCTAATGTTAATCTCCCAGTTGTTATAGATACGCCGCTTGGTCGCCTGGACACCATACACCGGGAAAACATCGCCAGGAACTATTTCTCAAATGCAAGTCATCAGGTGATTTTGCTTTCCACCAACACAGAAATTGTCGGCAAAGAATATGAGGCCATCAAACCATTTCTGTCGAAGGAATACCTCATCGTCAAAGACACGGCTCAAAAGACATCCACAATTTCCGAGGGTTATTTCAACTAAAGATGGCAAAGAAGCTCAAATTATCTCCGTTCTCTACCGATCAAATGTATCGCGTTAGGACACGCTTGCGCTTGGAGAAGCGTGACTTCCTGTGGACCTTGCGCATCGCCTTTGCCCGTTCCCTGCAAGCAAACGAACCGTTGACTTTAGATAGTGCAAAAACATCCTCTGTAGAATCTACGGGCACGCGACCTTTTGAAATCGAAGTCCCAACCCTGGAACAACGAGACGCTTTGCTCTTTCGAACGTTGCTGCAGCAATTCTATAAACGTAGATTAACGAACGAAGATTACGAGGCGTTTTTGCTGCGACATCTGGAACACGGCCTCGACTTGCTCGACCATGAAACAAAGCGTTTCAGTGGTTACGAATATCTGGTAGCCATAGCCAAAAAAGGACTCAAAGATCTGCACCTCGACGTGCCAGAAGAAGAGGCTCCCCAGATACCCGTTGAAGCCGGCTTCGAGAATGTCATTGCCATTCGCGTTGGGGTGAACAAGGAAACCGGGGAACCACATATCATAAACTTCAACAAAACGGATGAGCACAACAACAACTATATCGGTGTTGTCGGACGGCCCGGCAGTGGCAAGACCTATTTTATAAAATATTTCTTGACGGAGTTGCGAAAAGCCTCGAAATTCAAAACGCATTTCATCATTTTTGACTATGCCAAGGGCGACATCGCAGAAGATAAGAATTTTCTTAAGAATACGAAGGGACAACTTCTGACCGTTGGCAAACAACCCATCCCGGTCAACATTTTCAAACTTGAGAACACCTCCTATCGGGCCAAGAAATTTGCAGCCGAAAGAATTGTCGGAATTGTGCGGGACGTGGAAGCCAAAATTGGTCGAGTACAAGAAGAAAATCTATACAACGCTATCCTCATCGCCTATGAACAAGTCATGCACGACGAATTCCCATGGCCGGACTTTCACTTGGTGCGCGATGCACTGGAGGAAATCAATGAGCGGCCCGACTCGCTGACCTCGGTTTTCCGGCCTTTAACCGAACACAATCTTTTTGCCAGCAGGGAAACGCCTATTTGGGATTCGTTGCTGAACCGAACCGTGGTGATCGACATTCACGATTTACCAGCCCAAAAAGATTTGTGCGTGTTCTTCGTGCTAAACGAACTTTACCGCCAACTGATGCGTTTGCCAGACTCGAAAGTGGATCCGGCTTCACGAGCGCGTGAAATGCGCACGCTCATCGTCATAGATGAGGCGCATCACTTTCTGAAGAGCAAAAAACGGGTGCTTGTGCTTGAGAACCTCATTCGCGAAATCCGTTCCAAAGGCGCATCGGTCATCCTCCTCTCCCAGTCGCCTGACGATTATGACAAGGCCGACTTCAACTTTCTGGAACTCCTGGAATTTGTTTACGTGCTTGGCTGCAACCCTTCCTCGCACAAATTCCTGCAGCAAGTTTTTGGGATTTCAGCTGAGCAGGCGAAGAAGTTGATGCGGGAGGTCACAACGCTGAGTCAGGGGGAGGCGTTTGGGAAGGGGAGGGAGAAGAAGGTGGTGCAATTGATGTTGTGTGAGTAATTACAAAACAAAATAAACAAAATAATTTTTTGATGGCTAAATGATTCAAAGAACCGAAAGAATGCCTGTTGGAGATTTGCTCTCAGATCGGGTGCCATTTGTAGTTCCAATTTATCAGAGGGGATACGCTTGGGAAGAAGAGGAAATAGACGATTTCATTAATGATTTATTAGATTTATATCATGCAAAATCAAAGGATTCTACAAAAGTAGATAGTCATTTTTTTGGTGGGATTGTTAGTGTTCATCATCTTGTCTCTGAAACAAAAGCTGGACGTCGATATGAAGTTGTTGATGGACAACAACGCCTTGCTACTTTTGTAATTCTTATAAGTTTGATTATCAGGGGACTCGAGCAAATCTCAAAAAGAGCTAAGACTCAGAAATTAGAAGACATAGTGTCTGAACCTGACTCGCATGCGTCCTATACAAAGGAAAATTTCCTCTATTATAAAGAAGTTATTCAAGGTAAGCTGGAAAATCTGCTACGTTTAACATTATCTAGATCTGATAATAATGTTTTTGAGGAACTTGTCAATGGAGGGACGCCGATCCCATCTCGAGAATCGCATAAGCGATTGAAAAATGCTCACAAAACCATCAATGACAAACTTGTACTACCTATTCTTGATGACGCTTCAATTGACCTAAGAGAAAAAATAAATCGCCTATTAAATCTAAGGGACTGTTTAACAGAATTCTGTTATGTTATCCACATTATAAGCGATGATCGAACTGAGGCATATCGCTTGTTTGCTATTCTTAATGATAGAGGCAGAAACCTCAGTGATGCTGATCTCTTGCGTCTCTACACATTAGAATTACTTCAAGATCATCAATCTATACAAGATGAAGTTGAGGAATATTGGGATGAAATACTAGCGGGTAAACCACCGGAAATTGATAAATATCTACGTGCGTATTATACTTCATTCGTTGGTGTACGGCCACCCAGTCGAGATTTCTCCAATCATTTTAGGAACCACTTTTTTGATTATTCTCAAGATTCTTTAACGAAAACAAAAGCAAAAGAGATTGAAAAACGAGTTTATAGTATCTTTCAAGAATTAAATGCATTTAGCAAGATTTCTGATGGTGAATGGCCATATGATAATCCACAAGTATCAGTTTGGGATCGTGAACGACTGGCTCGTCTAATTTTGGTTCTAAAGCATACCTTATCGATCCCACTATTGTTAAGTATATGTAAGTGTCTCAAAGAGCAAGACTTCTCAAATCACGTCAATTTATTGGAAAGATTTGTTTTTCGATATATCACAATTGTGGGTGCGCATGCGGGCCGCTTGGGTGAGATATACAACAAGCATTCGAAAGCGATCAGAGAAAAATCTGATAGCTACAAATTAGCACAGCTTAAGGAGGACTTACGGAAACTACTTGAAAAATATGCGGCACCTATCTTATTTGAAAGTAATCTAAAGGGGCGTTTGGCATATTCAAGTCAGCCAACACAGCGTAGAATTATAAATTATTTCTTAACGACGCTGGAGGACTTCTATGATTGGTTCAAGAATGGCGCTCCGGGAGAACCGAAGCCTAAAGACAAGCTAATGGTTTTTGATCTTAGACAGCTAACGATTGAGCACATTTACCCACAAAATGCAACAGACAAAATTGCAGATCTCGAAGAGTTAAAGGATGACATCGGGAATCTCACTTTTTGGGGATCGACCGATAATCGTGCTGCTGGAAACGACCCCTTTGATAAAAAGAAAACTCGTTACAGAAACTCAAAGATAAAATTGACTAGTGAACTTGCGAATTTAACAGATTGGACAAAAGATTCTTTGATTAAACGGCGTGAGAAATTAATCAAAATGGCTCTCAAGATTTTTAACATTTAATGATTGCAAAGATGCCAAACATGAAACCCCAAGACCGCGGCACCATCCGTGTCGCGGATATAACCATCGCGTAACTGAGTCGGGGGCTGTATCGCAGCATGGCGACAGCATTCAAAGAATTAGTCAGCAATGCCTACGATGCCGATGCCACACTTGTGCGCATCGATACCAATTACCCGGAGTCGATTTTATCTCAGTGGTGGACAACGTCTGCAACATGTCGCTGAAGACATCTCTTGCCTTTTTCAAAGAGGGACACGGCAGCAGTATAAAGGATTTTCGTTACAAAAAATAAATTCAGTTCATATTTAGGATTAATCAAATGACGGAAACATCAGAAACTGTCTATTTAATTCCTTTGAAAGTTATTAGTGTAAGTAATTCCAACGTTAGAATGACGGATAGAGAAGCGGGAATTGATGAATTAGCCAAAAGTATTCAAAAATATGGACTGTTGCAGCCGGTTGTGTTAATGGGCAAACCGGGGAATCCACCTTATGAACTGATTGTGGGCCAAAGGAGATATCTTGCGCATAAGAAGCTTGGTAAAAAGAATATACTGGCGGTCTTCAGAGATGTCGGCGAATTGGACGCCAAAATACTTTCATTGACCGAAAACATGCATAGAGTCGAGTTGAACCATGCCGATAAGGCAGAAGCTATTACGGAACTCTATAAACGCTATGATAAAGATGAAAGACAAGTCGCAGAAGAATTAAGATTGCCTGTCCGGACGATTCGAGATTATATAAAAATCGAGGAACGTGCCACACCCAAAGCAAAAGAGTGGCTTAGACAGGGTAAAGTTACCAAAGCAGATGTGAAACGAGTGATTGACGCTGCGCAAGGAGATGATAAGAAAGCGGATAGATTATTGGAAGAAATTAGAAACCTCACAAGGTATGAAAGGCCGCGTGCCGTAGATTTTGGGAAGAGTCACCCTAAAGCTTCTGCCGATGAAATTATTACCGCTGCCAAGACTCCAAGACTGGAACGCACCATTATCCTCAACATCACCAAAGAAGTTGATAACGCATTGAATGAAGCCGAAAAACAGCTTTTGTTAGATAGAGAATCAATAGCAGGGATGGCCCTTTTTGAATGGCTAAAAGATAACGGCTTTTTGAGTCATAAAGCAGAGAATTAAAAATGGGCAAAATAATTGAAAGCCAAAAGACTCTAGAAAAAATAATGGCCAGAGTTCTTTCTAATACATTAAGACAAAAGCGACCTAACAATCTTGTCGAAGTAGCCAATGACATTGAATTATTAAAGCAGGAAATGGGCAGTTTAGAAGCTGTTTCAAATTTGGTCGGAATTTCAACAGATATGCTTAGACAGTTTCTAAGTGTGAAACGATTGTCCCCCGAAGTAAGAAAACTAATAAAAGAACGAAAAATCGATAGTGTGACGATAGCTCACAGAATACGAAACTTTACAGACGAAGAGCAAAAAACAATCGCAAAGGAAGTCATCGATGGGCGTTTAACCAGCAGTGATGTTAGAGCTTTAGTGGCGCTTAAGAGCAAACTTCTAAACTTGAACGTTGAGCAACTTATATCGCGTGTCCTAAAATCCAAAGACATCAAGATATATGTTGCACGTTTTCGTATGCCATCAGATAAAAAGGAAAACAATAAATTGAGACGGCGCTTCGAGAACATCATAGGTAAGAGTGAAATTCTATCCTTGAATTTTGAGAATTCTGTTGGTGTTCTTGAGGTGACAAGAATTGGTCTAAAGAAACTACGGGAAGCTGCTAAAAGAGATAATTTAAGCTTGAGGCAGTTCGTAGACAAGCTAGTTGAAAACTAAAGAAAGGTTATTTATGGAGGGTAATACGGGAAGGTTACTTTATGAATCGCATTATAATGGATTAGTTGGAGATTTCTCAACATGGCGAGTTGACGATTTTATGAGACAGATGGAAGCGACAAAAAGTAGAGGTAGAATTTTGCCCTTTGTTAGAGGGTTAAGACTATCAGCCCATTTGATTTATACGATTCGAGAGATTTTATCAGTGACTGATTTCACAGCCAGTTGGGGACATTTACTCGATGAAGAACAAAACTTTTGTTCTGCTGAATGCGATATAATTATTCATCACAAGGGACATCATACCAGGTGGAATGGAACAAGCGAACCAATTATGGACTTTAAATTCATCGAACAGGAAAGAGCGGTGGCTGTGATTAGTTGTAAATCATTTCTTAAGTCGAGTCATATCGACAGAGAATATTGTAAATTGATGAAACCGTTCGTCAGAAGAATATGGCTTTTTGCGGAGTGCTGCGGTCCCAAGAGTGTTGAGAATATTCGTAATAAAGCAAATAAGTCTGGATATGAGAAATTTTGGCACTTATACACTTGGAGTAAGAAAGATGGTCTGAAGCGTAATCCTGTAGAATGGAATAATTTTGTAAAAGCAGTAAGAAATATCAAATAAATGGCGGTTAGATGCTTTTCTCGAAATCACCCAGGTCGATCACCTCTCCGACTACCGCATTCGACTCAAATTCAA
>JBHHYW010000065.1:0-10268 GCA_046757745.1 Candidatus Scalindua sp. | reverse complement strand
ATAATTGATCTGGGTGTTGACGAGATTATCTTTTCACTGGATGGTCCCCGTGAGGTACATGATGAGGTACGAGGTGCAAAAGGCACATTTGACAGGGCATCCAAAGGCCTTAAATTAATTAGAGATATTAAAGCGAAATCCGGAATAAATAAACCGGTAGTAAATATCTCAAGCACAATATTTGAGATAAATTACAGACGCCTTGATGAGTTAATTGACATTGCAGAGGAATTGAAGGCAAGCGCAATTACGTTTCATCACTTAATATTCTTAAGTAAAGAGAAGTATGATCAACATAATAAAATTTTTAATGACTACTATAATATGACCTGTAATGATTGGAGAGGCTTTGTAAGGGACAGCTTGCCTGATATTGATGTGGACTTTCTTATCCGGAAGATAGAAGATATCAGCAAAAGAGACTCAAAGGTAAAGATTGCCTTTTACCCAAATTTTACAAATGAAGAAATCAGGAGATACTATACTGAATTTGATTTTGTCTCTTCGGGTTACGGCAAAAGGTGTCTAAGCCCCTGGATGGTCTCATATATCTTTCCTGATGGCACAGTCAGGCCCTGTCAATCATTAAATTTTTCTCCCGGCAATGTAAGAAAAAACTCTTTTCGTAAAATATGGAATAATGAAAAATACATGCGCTTTAGACGGATTACAAAGAAGGAAAAGAAGTATCCTGTATGTACAAGGTGTACGGAATTATATAGATTTTAGCTGATCTATAATATATTATTCAATTTTCTGGGAAATAAATAAAACCTAAATTGAGCGATTTTGTAGCCGCAACCTTGAGGTTGCGTAACTTACGTAGACCCATTAAATGATGAATAACGCAGGCTAAAGCCAGCGGCTACAACGGCATGTAATATAAAATCGCTCAAATTAGGCCTTCGGCGACTCTGTAGGAGGCAATTCATGAATTGCCCCTACACATTGAAATTTCTATACATAAATGTAATTTCAATGTTAATAACACTTCGACTCCGCTCAGTGTAACGTCATCCTGAGCGGAGTCGAAGGATGGTTTTTGTAACGATAGCAACTTAATCTCCTTTAAGAAGAATGGCGAAATTGTCTTTAACGTACAATTACTTCAAGAATGATGTATAGAAAAAATTACCTGTCCCCGGGACTTATCCTGATCGTCTTTATCTGCTCATTCCTTTGCAACGAAAATCTGCTTATAGAAAAATGTTATGCTGAACAATACAAGCTTATTCCAGGCGTCATTCATGTACATTCCACTGTAAGCAATGGGGAGAAGACTCCGGAAGAAATTGTTCAGCTTGCAAAAGAAAAAGGCATGAAGGTTGTAATCTTTACAGATCATGACACTATGCGTTGGTCATATGGCACCCCACCTCTAAGAGGAGTTCTTCAGAAGGTTGTTGAGCAGAATTCCATACTTAAATATGGTGCGGCAAATTATATCAATACAATAGGAAGGTTAAACGAAAAGTATCCCGATATGCTTATCATGCATGGCGCCGAAGCCATTCCTTTCTATTATTGGCAGGGTAGTTTTCTTAAAGATACTCTTGTCTTGCAAGGTGGTAATAAACATATTCTGGTAATGGGATTACAAACTCCTTCCGGTTACGAGAATCTTCCGTCAGTGGGAAATGGATACCCAAGTATTTTCACTATTGAAAGCTTCTTCAGCTTATGGCCATTTAGCCTCTTTTTATTAGGGTGGTTATTAATTTCACTTCGTAAAAATAAAAACCCGACAAAAGACAAAGACTCAAGTAAAACGAAATATAACAAAACAGCAGGTATAATATGTTTCTTTGTAGGAGTTGTTTTTTTGGTAAATAACTTCCCTTTTAAAACACCTATATTTGACCAATACCATGATGATCAGTATGTCCTTCCCTATCAATACCTTATTGATTATGTAGATGAGAAAGGCGGTTTAACGTTCTGGGCACATCCGGAAGTGGACAGATCAATGGAAATCGCTGGTATCAAAGTTGTATCATCACCATATGAGGAATATCTCCTCAATACGTTTGATTATACAGGGATAGCGATTTTTAGCGAGGGGATGAGGCGCGTTGGACCGCCAGGTGGAATATGGGACCAGATTCTACTTCAATATTGCGCCGGATTAAGGAAAAAACCTGTTTGGGTAATTGGAGAAGTTGATTATAAAGTACAGGATTTTCCAATAGACGAAACACAGACAATATTTCTTTTGAAAGAAAAAAACAGTGAAGCAATTCTGAATGCTCTTAGAACTGGCAAAATGTATGCGGTAATGGGTGCGGCTAATTCACTTACTTTAAATAGTTTTGTCGTTGAAGATGTTGATAGTGGAAAGCTGGCCTTTATGGGAGATGAGATTACCGTTAAAGATAAACCACGCATAAGAATTGTTGTGACCGTTGACGATCTTGATAAATCTTCCACGCCCGAACAACTTAGTCGGGCAGGTGAATATGGAAAGAGGAACTTCAATATAGACTTGATAAGAAACGGATCTATTATAAAAACATTTGAAGCGGATGGCTCGATAGATATAGCTTACGATGATGACTACCATAATCCAGGAGAAAAGTTTTATTATCGACTTGCTATAGATACAGGATACCTGTACAGAGGCATAGTAACTAACCCTGTTTTTGTACAGTTTGCGGAAAAACAATAGATGTTACAAACTTAATGTGAATTCCAGAATTGGAATCCTCTCAAAAGAGAGGTCTGTCGTCAGGCGGGCCACAAATTTACTGAAAAATGTAAGGGCATATTGCCATGCGCCCCTACTTTGTGGCAGGCGGGAATCCACCTTTATTATCTATACACGTATTCAGACGAGAAAATAAAAATTGTTAGTTTGTAAAACAAATATATGCTTATAGCAGTTCACCAACCACAATACCTTCCCTGGTTAGGTTATCTTGACAAGATTGATAAAGCAGAAGTATTTGTAATATTGGATAACGTTCAATTCAAAAAGAATGAATGGCAAAATCGCAACAGGATAAAGACTACTCAAGGCTGGCAGTGGATCACTGTTCCCGTCTTATATAAGTTTCCGGAAAAGATTAACGAAGTAAGGATTAACAATAACACAAACTGGAACAGGAAACATCTTCAAGCGCTTGTCACCAACTACTCCAAATCTCCACACTTTGACAGCTATAAGGGATTTTTTGAAGATGTCCTCAATCGTGGTTGGGATCGTCTTGTTGACATAAATATAGAGATAATTAAATTCTTAATTGACACATTAGAACTAAAAACCAGACTTGTAATGGCGTCTGATTTAGAATTGAGAGAAGAACCGACAGAACGCTTAATTGATATCTGCAAGAACTTGGGCGGGGGGAAATACCTGGCAGGGCGGGATGGTAGTAAATACATGAATTTAGAGAAATTTGATGAAGAAGGTATTGATATTATATTTCAAGACTTCAAACATCCGGTATACAACCAATTATATGAAGGTTTTGAACCGGGCATGTCAGCCGTTGACTTATTGTTCAACTGCGGGGACAAAAGCCTCGAAATATTAAGGGGTAATCATGAAAAGAAAGCAAACCAAGAAATATAATGTTGTTGTTGGAATACCCTCATATAATGAGTCCGATACCATTTCTCATGTAACCGAAACAGTGGGAGAAGGGCTTGAAGAGTATTTCCCGGACAAAAAAAGCATCATCGTCAATATGGATAACAATAGTCCGGATAATACCAAAGACGCTTTCCTGGACACGAAAACCCGTATTGAGAAGAGATACATCAGTACCGCTCATGGTATTCGGGGCAAGGGCAATAACATTCTAAACCTGTTCAATTTTGCAAAAACTGTTGATGCTGAAGTCATCATTGTTGTAGATGCTGATCTGAGATCAATAACAAAAGAGTGGGTAAAATATCTTGGGCAGCCTGTTGTGGATGGTTATGACTACGTAATGCCATTGTATTCAAGGCACCAGTTTGACGGCACTATTACAAATCACATATGTTATCCAGTCATGTTTGGTTTGCTATCTACAGATACTAGGCAGCCTATAGGCGGCGAGTTTGCATTTTCTCCAAAGCTCATGAAATATTGGCTGAAACAACCATGGACTGAAAGCGCCGGACAATACGGAATAGACATCTTTATGTCATTAAACGCTGTGCTTGGAGGTTTTAAAATCTGCCAGACCGGCCTGGGGACAAAGGTTCATAAGGCAAGCGCTCCAAAACTGGGCATCATGTTTGAGCAGGTAATCGAAACATTGCTGACTATACTTATACAGAATAAGAATGCGTGGCTGACAATGGATAATGGTGACATTTTTACACCCGATACATTTGGTTTGGACGTTTTGGCAGAACCACAGGAACTGAATATAGATATCATAGACATGAAAGAGAAAGGCCGGAAGTCATACAATAAATATCAAGCCGATATTAAAGAGCTTTTGGAACCATATGCCTTCTCAAGAATAAACGAGATGTTCGGGGTAGAGGTTTTCGACTTGACTATCCTGTTATGGACTCAAGTATTTTATAATCTCCTGTACAGATACGATGTGTCAAAGAATGATGAAGAAAGAGGAAAGATTATCAATGCCCTAGAGCCTCTCTATTTTGCAAGAAGCCTCAGCTTTAACTATCACACATGGAAGTATAATGTCAAGTACTCAGAAATGGAGATCAGAAAAGAAGCATTAGGATTCGCATCACAAAAGTATTATTTATGGGGACTGTACAGTAAAGGAAATAAGCTGAAACCGGATAAAACAAAAAGTTAAGAGTCAATTTATTTAAGGGAGTTATCCCTTCATAAGAAACTCCAAAGGACGATGTCGATGTGTTATTACCTAATCATCGTTTTCAATCAAAACCTCTTTGCCCAATTGGATAAGTATTCCCCTTTTGTTTTATTTCATTCCTCTTGTGGTATATTCACTATCAGGTTTGCAGTGCCTAAAGTTAAAAATATTTTGCAAATTAGAAATTATATTTCTAATATACATACATGTCTTTGGTAAAGCGTACAATCTCAGAGAAATTGAATAAATATCTCAAGCTGTTTCCCATCGTGGTTGTTGTGGGACCACGGCAATCAGGGAAGACCACCTTTGCAAAAATAGAATTGCCTGAATGGAGATATTTTGATATGGAGAGACCTTCCGATTTCGGCAGTCAAGACTTTAACCTCGACAAACAAATTGAGGTCAAGGCAATAAGCAAACTATAATTGACAAATGCGTGATGGTAAAGAACTTGACATGTTATTGCCGATTCAATCTTGTAAAGCTGATCTCTGCAGACTGAACCGAAACGTTTAGGTTCAGGCTACAAGCCTGAACCAGCGGTAAAGCGCGATGATAAACTGTTGTTAACAGTTATTAACATTAAGAACACGACAGAAGTCGGGGGGGAGTTTATGAAGTAATCAGAGAGGCTAAAGAAGGTAGGAAGAACAAGGCGTAGCTTATTATCCGATTAGTTTAGTAATTGCGGCAACGACTCCGGCAACTGCTATAATTGTTCCTACGCTCCACTTAATGAGATCAACCTTCATGTTAGCTATTTCTTCCCTGATTTTGGCCATGTCTCCTCTTAATATGGCCATGTCTCCCCTTAATATGGCCATTTCTTCTCTTAATTTTGTTGTTTCGGTTAAGAAAGTTTCATTGGTGACTAACTTTTTGATCTCTTGTTCAATCTCTGAATGGTATGAGCTTTCTATTATTTCTATAAATTCCTGGCTCTTTTTATCGTCCAGCCCTATATCTTTAAGTAGAGGATACAGCTTTGTAATTGTTGGCATAGTGTGATTGTATTAGTAAGCTATTATTTTGTCAATGAATATTTGGAGTACATCTTTGGAGTGTAATTATGGAGTGCATCATCCGTGACGATGTGTAGTATAAAGCATTGACACCCGCCCAATAAGCTGGCGGACAGGCGGTCACTGCACTCCAAAAATCCAGAAAAAAAAGGAGTTTGTTAAAAAATGAATACCTCTTCCGGAAAGAAATCCATGGGCTTCTCAATTAAGGGAAGATTAATCCTATTTACACTCTCCATCTCGCTCATACCTATTGCCATAATCTCATTGACACATTACATCCATTCCCGGAACAACTTAAAAATACAGGCACAGTATAACCTGACAGCAGTTGCCGAGTCCGAAAAGAATCATGTCATATCATTCCTTAAAGAAAAAAAGATTCGTACCATAGATTTCAGCTCAGACGGGTTTGTAAGAGAGAAACTGGAGACAATCACTTATGGGATAAAATACAAGGCTATTGAAGACCTGAACAAACACCTCTCGGTGAACAAAAAACCCCTCGACCCATCTATCGCGGAAATAGCTATCCTGGATACGGACGGCAGGGTAGTTGCGTCAACCAATAAGATGTTGATCGGGCTGGATATGTCCCGTCAGAAGGCATTTACGCAGGCCATAAACAAGGGCCACGGAGAGACCTTTACTGGCCAGCCCCGCTACTCCCCTGAGTTCGATGCGACCGGCATATTTGTATCCGCTCCCATTGTCACATCTAATGGGACTGGTGAGGTGACGGGCGTCATCATAAATGTCTATGATTCGGGTATGTTGATTGATATTACAAACACGGCAGAAAAAGAGGTGCGTACCGTAGACTTCAGCTTTGACGTGTTTATAAGAGACAGTCTCGATATAATCAATCGTGGAAACACGCTTACAAAAAAAGAAGCCGCCATTGTCCTGAGTGAACATCTCTTGAAGAACAAAAAGCCGTTGGACCCTCATATTATGTTAATAGAGGTTGTGAACCGGCACGGCAAGGTTGTAGCGTCCACCGATGAGACAACGATTGGGCGGGATATCTCAAGCCAGGATGCCTTTGCGAAGGTCATGGATAAAATCTATAACAAACCCTATATTATGCAACCTTATTTCACTCCTCTTCTGAATACAAAAGGCTTGGATGTTTGTGCGCCCATTACATACATGGGGCAGGTTATAGGCATTTTAATCAATCATTATGACTTGTCTGTCCTGAGTGAGATTACAACGGAGCACACCGGGCGGGGCGGGTCTAGAGAGACGTTGTTGGGGATGAAAAGTGGAGATAATATCGTATTCTTGACGCCTCTGCGGTATGTACACGACTCTCCACTCGGTTTGTCTATTCCAATGGATGCGCCTGAAGCTGAACCCATGCAATTGGCGTTAACGGCTGAGGCGGGAACGGTTATAGCCCCTGATTACAGGGGTGTAGACGTCGTGGCTGCCTACCGGCATATCCCTATGGTAGATTGGGGGCTGGTAGTGAAGGTGGATAAAGATGAGGTCTTTGCACCCTTAAGGATGCTGGGCATCCTTGCCCTGATAGCGGGGTTCATCAGCGCCGTTGTAGTCGTCGGTGTGAGTGTTGTATTTGCCATTTCAATATCGAGGCCCATCAGGAAACTGACGTATGCAACTGAGAGACTTGCGGGCGGAGACCTGGAACATGGGATTAAGATACCCCTCAATGACGAAATAGGCGTCCTGGCCGGTTCGTTTGAGACAATGCGTATACGGCTTGGTAAATATTTGAATAAAATTGAAAAGGACAAAAAAGAGTGGGTATCAACGTTTGATTCGGTGAGAGATATAATTATCCTGTGGGATAAAGAGTGCAGATTAATCAGGTGCAACAAGGCTTTATTAGAAGGGCTTAATATAAAATCTGAAGATATTATCGGTAAGAACTGTCAAGAGATTTTCCATCAAATTAAGGATGAGGACTTAGATAAATGTGCAGTAATTGAGACTACTAAAACCCTGAAACCTGTTACAAGAGAGATAGAAGTACCCTGTCTGGGAGGTATATTCAGTGTCTCAATCTTCTCACGTTTTGATGATAATGGTGAATTTATTGGTAGTGTTCAAATCATGAGGGATATTACCGAATGGAAGAAGGCTGGTGATAAACTGCGCAGGAGTGAAAGTAATCTTAAGGATGCACAAAAAATTGCACATACAGGAAATTGGTGTTGGGACATTGTTAAAAATGAATTGCTCTGGTCGGATGAAATCTATCGTATCTTTGGCCTGAAACCGCAGGAGTTTGACGCTACCTATGAGTCTTTTCTGAGTTTTGTACATCCTGATGACAGGGAATTTGTAAAGAAATCCGTAAAGGAGGCTCTGTACGAAAATAAGCCATACGATATCGATCACAGGATAATCCTGCCTGATGGTTCGGTACGTACCGTCAATGAGCAGGCCGAAGTTGTTTTTGACCAAACAGGAAAAGCGATTCAAATGAATGGAATCGTTCAGGACATCACGGAGCGCAAGCTCATTGAGGAAGGACTGAGGACGCGTGAACGCCAGCAGGCGGCAATATCTGAATTCAGCCTGCATGTGATGGAAGATCCTGGCATTGATACACTGCTGAATGAAGCCGTTTCAAAAGTTGCCTTAACGCTGAAAGTGGAGTTTTGTAAGATATTGGAACTCCTTCCGGATGGCAAGGCTTTACTGTTAAAGGCAGGTGTGGGCTGGAAGGAGGGGATTGTGGGACATGCCACAGTTGGCGCCGGTAATAACTCACAGGCAGGGTATACCCTGTTTTCCAATAAGCCGGTGGTAGTTAAAGATTTTCGCACGGATACGCGATTCAGCGCCCCGCCACTGCTTAAGGAACACGGTGTGATTAGCGGCGTGAGCGTTATCATTCGGGGAAAAAAACGCCCTTTTGGTGTACTGGGAGTGCATACAAACAGGCATCGAACATTCAATAAAAACGACATCTACTTCATCCAGGCTATCGCCAATGTGCTTGCTGAGGCAATTGAACGCAAGAATATAGAGATTCAATTCCGTTCTATAGTTGATAATTCAACAGACGGCATCATTACCATCAATGAACAGGGAATTATCCAATTATATAATCCGGCAGCGGAGAGTTTGTTTGGTTACACTTCTGCCGAGGTTATCAGTCAGAATGTCAAGATGCTGATGCCGGAACCATATCATAGTGAACATGACAACTATCTCCAACGCTATATCAGTACGGGAAAAGGACATATCATCGGCATCGGCCCACGTGAGGTACGGGGTTTACACTCTGATGGTACGACCTTCCCAATGGAATTAGCGATTGGTGAGATGCATATAGGCGAGCAGCGCATGTTCGTAGGTGTTCTACACGACATCACCGATCGCAAGAAGGCTGAAGAAGCGATAAGAAAAATGGCTGCTATTGTGGAGTACTCGGATGATGCAATCATCAGTCAGACGACGGATGGTATTATTACCAGTTGGAACCCAGGCTCTGAGCAAATCTACGGCTACACATCCGATGAGATGATTGGCAAAAATATGTCCATTCTTGCTCCGTCCAACCGTGTTGGTGAGATACGGAGCATTCTCGAAAGAATCACGCGTGGTAAAAGAATAGAACACTTTGAAACCATACGCATTACAAAGGATGGCAACGAAATCAATGTCTCCCTGACCATATCCCCGATCAAGGATCGAGATGACAAAATTATAGGAGTCGCATCTATTGCCCGCGACATTACCAGGACCAAGGAGTTGGAGGAAAAATTAAGGATATCATATAAAATGTCGTCTCTTGGGAGGCTGACAGCAGGCGTATTCCATGAGGTATTAAATCCCTTACATATCATTTCATCTTATGCTCAATTATTGCTGTCGCAGGGAAAATGGACTTCAAAGACGGAAGGGGACTTGAAAAAGATACTGGAAGAGGTTGGCCGTATCGTAAAGATTACGGACGGTTTGTTGAGGTTCGCAAGGAGAAAGGAACCTAAAGTTGAAGAGGTCGAAATAAACAGTTTATTGAAAAAAGTAATAGACATCGTTGAGCCCGAAATGAAGTTAGAAAACATAGAGTTATTGAAGAAGTTTGATAAGAGACTTCCAAAGATTATGGCAAACAGTGATGAATTAAGACAGGTATTTCTAAACCTGATACACAATGCGGAGCATGCCATGTCTGGTGGCGGCAAGTTGACAATCAGCACACAGGGTATAAAAAAACAGGAAAGGCTCTTTGCCAGGGTAAGCTTTGCAGATACAGGACATGGTATTCCAAAAGAACAAATCGACAAAGTATTTGATCCGTTTTTTACTACAAAGGAGGAAGGCAAGGGAACCGGCCTCGGCCTCAGTATATCCTACGGGATAATCAAAGATCATAAAGGAGAATTGAGTGTAAATAGCAAAGAAGGAAAAGGGGCGACGTTTACGATTGATTTACCGGTGAAGGATTTATGATTTATGATTTAACTAGAAGCAA
>JBHHYW010000064.1:0-10360 GCA_046757745.1 Candidatus Scalindua sp. | reverse complement strand
CATTATTTTAATTGAAAATTCCTCTTGACTTAAATGAGTTTTCAATTAGATTCTTACTTATTATTACTTAGATTATTTATGCAAAATATAACATTTCTTCTGACTGACTTAATGGGGAGGTTTTACGATATGCAAGTTTCCCTCGCTCTGTTTCACATCAGACACCAATTATGCTTCCAAAGATTTCCAGTATACTTTAAAGTGTAATATATAGTTAATTACATTTTGTATCACCTGTAACTTATCTAAAGAAAGATGCAAAAAAGAGGGCAAATAAATGCAGGTCATTTTAAGAACTATACTTAAACCTATCTCAATCTCAATTCTGTTGTTGAACCTCATACTGTATACTTCTGAAAATTCATTTGCTCAGAATGAAGAAACAGGGCTTGAAGACATGTTCGCAATCTTTACGGAAGAGCAAATAGTTGTCAGTGCCCTAAAAAGGCCCAGAACTGTTTCGAAATCTCCGGCAATAATGAGTGTAATTACGGCCAAACAAATAAAACAAATGGGTTTCAGAACATTGACGGAGGTTTTAGATACAGTGCCTGGTTTTCATATCTCCTGGTCAGACACAGGAGAGAGAGAGATTGCCGTGAGGGGCATCCTGGACACTAACTCACAGAAAGTAAAGGTCTTGATAGATGGACATTCTATTAATGAACCATGGAGTGGTGGGATTTCGTGGCAGTATGATGACCTTGTAGTTGAAAATATAAAAAGGATAGAGATTATCAGAGGTCCCGGTTCAGCCCTGTACGGCCAGAATGCTTTTCTTGCCGTTATTAACGTTATAACAAAGGACACTGAAGACATAGATGGCTTTCAATGGACAACGAGTGGTGGAGGATTTGATACTCAGAATTATAACATGTTATTCGGGAAGGAATACAAAGACCTGGAGATTTCCGGGTTTTTTGATTATTACGATACAGAAGGTCATAGCCAGAAGGTTGAACGAGACAAAATTTTTGGCACCGCTTCCTCTAGAAGCCCTGGAAGGTCCCACAACATGAGAGAAAAGACAGACTTGAATCTTAAACTATCATACAACAACCTGGAAATCAAGGGTAAATATACGAAGAAAAGGAGGAGAGATTACATAGGCGTTGGTGATGCCCTTGGTGATGATTCGATAATAAGAAGCACTCAGATATTTACCGAACTTTCTTATAAATTAGCCCTGGGCGGGAAACTGGATATAATACCCAGGGTGTATTATGACCAGTTTAACTATAATCCTTTTCTTGAGCGACGTCCTGACGGATTTACATCAGGGTCATCGGTCTTTCCTGACGGTATGCAAGGGCAAGTGCGGCTCAAACAAAGGACTATCGGCTTTGAAAACCAACTCAATTATAACTTGTTTAAAGGAAATGAATTAACATTTGGTTTCCAGTATGAATGGATACACCAGCACGATATAAAATCAACCGAGTTTACTTTTAATCCCGCAACAAATGCACCCCTCGCTTCACCCCAGGATTTTTCAAGAACCCTTCCATTTACCAGAAGGACGACAAGACAGATATGGGCGCTTTATCTCCAGGATGAATGGAATATCACAAAGGATATTGATTTAACGATTGGTGTAAGGCACGACCAGTTCACAAGATTCACAGGCACAACCAATCCGAGGTTTGGTCTTATATGGCGATTTATAGAAGATGCACAGCTGAAGCTCCTTTTTGCAACTGCTTTCAGGGCGCCAAATTTTCAAGAGTTGTTTCTCACAAACAATGCTACACGGGAAGGTAATCCCAAACTTGATCCGGAAAAGATAAACACATTCGAGGTTGGCCTGGGATATAACTTCACCAGGCACATAAGGGGTAACATAAATTACTTTTATAACCGAATAAGAGACAGGATTATTTTAGACAAAACACAAGATCCTAACAAATTTGTAAACAGCGGAGGAGCAAGGATACTGGGAGTTGAGGCCGAACTAAAAGCTGACCTTGGAAATGACAATTATTTTTTTGCCAATTATACTTTTCAAAAGGCTGATGACACGGATAGGAACAGGCTGCCTGATGTACCTGTACATAAAGCAACTCTTGGCGCAAATGTAGGATTCTGGAAGTATGCCAATGCCAATGTAAATACCCTCATCAGCGGGCCAAGACCGAGGGCAGATGGTGATACTAGGGCAAACCTGCATTCATACGCACTTGTAAATCTAACTGTTATCGGAAGGAACTTCATGGACAATTTTGAGATCAGAGGTTCAGTCTATAATCTCTTTGATAAAGGTTACGAAGACCCTGCACCAGCAAATACAGTTCCTACCGATTTTCCACAACCAGGAAGATCCTACATTGTTGAATTGCGATTCCAATTTTGATCGGCTACCCGATACTATTCAACAGTGCATATCTTATACATTGATTGCCAGTTTCTCCAAAGTGTGACATGGCACGATAGTGTGACATTACAGAACTGTGCCATGGTATATTTTCTATGTAATTATCCAAGAACACCAATAATAAATAGTTACGCAACCTTTTTCCTGCTTGAGACTTATGGAATTACAGGTTTTACCGGGAAACAATCATATTATTCCACTCCCTTCGGCATTCTTTTTGATATTACTATGCAGATTTAATCACAACAAAATGCAAGCTCATACTTTGATCAAAGGACTGAGTTTTCCTACTGTGTTGCATTCAAAGACTATGTTGAATAGAAAAAAGAAAAGGGGAATTATGAAGAAAGAGCTAATAGAGAGTGGTAATTATAAGGAAATTGATTTTGAATTTTATAAAACCAGCGAAACAAACAAGATTCTAATTATTGGTTCTGGTGGCACACCAGAGCGTCAAAAAGGGGTGAATGTAAATCTTGCGAATATTTTAGGACCATATAATTTTTCTATTATAAATTTCGATATTCAAAATAATAATTATATTGATTCTGTTAATAAGATGGCAGAGAAGTTTCACCGTATGATTGAATATGCCGGTTCGAATGGATTTAAAATAGACGACATGGGTATTGTTGGTAGAAGTAGTTCCGGTTTACCGGCAGTAATTGCTTCTACAGAATATAGCAATATGAAGGTTTTGCTGAAGTACCCTGTAATTTATTATCAGGATATGCTTGAGAAAACAATTGGTAAATTCTTTTTAATAATTTGGAAATACTGGGGAGAAATCAGCAGATATGGTTGCCGTGCACCTTATTCCTTATATAGCGAATGGAGGGACTCTAATTTAGACGCGCTTGCAAAAAGATTAAAAACAAAATCTAATAAATTACATATAGTCCATGGAGACAAAGATAAAATAATACCATGGTTTTATTCAAAAAGTTTTTATAAATTGTTAAACAAATATGGTGTGAACTCAAAACTTACTATATTAAAGGGAGCTGGTCACGACTTGGATGGGAGAAAAAACTTAAATAAAGTTGCTGAGATAATAATCGATCATTTTAAATAATAAAAATTTGATTTTATGTTGTTCCCGTTGTTATGTTTCACACTTTTTAGTTTAGCAAATTCATTAGTACAAGATGATGAAGAGGTAATATCCGACAAAGATATTATCAATTATAGTAATATCAAGTATTGCCGAATTTCGATACTAAATTTTGAGTGATGATTAAAAAAAACCGCCTATATTCCATTTTCATTTTTATCCTCTGTGTACTTTTCCACAGCGCTTACTGTGCTTATGCCGAAAAAGCAGCAATAGTGATCAAGAGTCAGGACCTCTTCGCATATAACAAAGTTATAAAAGGGTTCCAGTCAGAGTGTATTCAAAACAACATCACCATAAAATCGATTTACGATCTGAAGGGCAAGATGAAAATTGGACATAAGATAGTACGCAAGGTAAGGAAAGAAAAACCAGATATTATTCTTACGATAGGAATTTTGGCTACAACCATAGCGAAGGAAGAAATTAAGGATACTCCCATAGTATTCTGTATGGTAATTAACCATTCACGATTTCAGCTTACCGGAGATAACATAACCGGCATTGCTGTCGAAATCCCGGTAACAGAACAATTGGAAGAATATCAAACCATTTTAAACCCACTAAAGGATATAGGCATAATTTATGATCCTTCTAAAACAGGGAATATAGTAGTAAATGCGGAAAAAAAAGCAAAGGATATAGGTCTGAATTTAGTTAAATATGAGATTGATTCTTCAGAAGAGGTGCCTGAAGCTATGGAAGGCCTAACTGGCAGGATCAATGCCCTGTGGTTATTACCTGATAGCACAGTGGTAACTAAGAAATCTTTTAATCTTATTAAATCCACAGCGCTCGAAAACAAGATCCCTTTGCTTTGTACATCAGATGTTTTCGTGAAGGCAGGCGCTTTAGCAGCAGTATTTTCAGATTATAAATGTGTCGGAAGTCAAGCTGCCCAATTAGCCGGAAAAATATTAGAAAGACCAGATCCTGGCTCACTCGGCATAGTCAATCCGGACAGCTTTAGGTTAGCCATAAATACAGACACTGCAGAGAAACTTGGATTAAAATTGGAAGCAATTCCAAGAGAACCGTATATAATTGTATATCCATAAATTAGTTCCCTTCGGTCACTAATTTATTGTATTTTGCTCCGCAAAATGAAATTTAGATTTGAAAAGTGCATGTTACTTCATAGTATAATGAATGTATTTTATAACATTTAATATTTCAATAGATTGTGTAACTCCTGATATGTTGAAGATTACCTGTCACCCGTACCCGATCTCAGGTAGGGACATGCAGAGTAGCTAAAAATTTAAAGGATTTCAAATGTTTAAGATTGGAATAAGATTCAAATTTATTTTGTTCACCAGTTTATTAATTACATCCATAGGCATAGCTGGTATCTGGTTTTTTTCCACTCAAACTAAGAAACTGCTTGAAGAAGAACTCAAGAAACGCGGTTATTCCTTAATATCTCAACTTGCGCAAGATGGAGAGGTCAAAGATTCCATGAGTGTTGCCCAAAAGGCATTTTTTGAGGAACCGATCAGGAGGTTACGCACCCTTGACATAGAGCGGGAATTGGCATATTGGCGTGTATTGCTGCCTCCGGATGATGACGTGCTGGTTGAAGAAAAAGAACCATGGATTAAGACAGAAATTGATGAAATCCCTGTACACAAGAATATTGAGGATATTACTAAACTTGTTTTTAATATTCTCTTTACAGATAATGGTGAGCAATTTTATAATTTCGTTGTCCCAATTTATGAAAAACGTACAATAGCTGAAGAAGAATTTGCCACACAGGTTTTTGGTCTGGATGAGGATTATAATGAAAACGAAGAAAAACTCCTGGGTACCATTCAAATCGGTTTGACCCCTGAACGGATTAATAAAAAAATGCAAGCGATTTTGTGGGCCAGTATTATACCAGTAGGGTTTGTTATTGTATTGATCGGCATAGGAGTTTCATATTTCATAGCAAGTGGCGTCGTAAAACCTGTTAAATACCTTGTGAAAGTAACTGATAAGGTGGCTTCCGGAGACCTGAGCCAGAGGGTTGAAATAAGTTCAAAGGATGAAATAGGGTTGCTCGCATCTCGATTTAATCAGATGACAAAAGGCCTAAAACAACTCATGGATGAAAAAGAAGGCGCCATGATTGAATTAAAAGATTTGAACAAGAAGCTATCGTCAATTAATGATGAGCTAGTGCAGAGAAACGAGCAACTGAAAGATACACAGGAACAATTAGTAAGGACAGAGAAATTAGCCGCTGTAGGCACATTAGCTTCCGGAGTAAGCCATGAATTAAGAAATCCACTGAGTTCAATAAAGAATGCCGTTTTCCTTTTGAAAAGAAAATTATCCAGGAAAGTAATACCGGACATAGACGAAAAGGTGATACAATTTCTCGACATTATAGATAAAGAAATCGACAGGAGTTCTAAGATTATTAATGACCTTTTAGGATTCACGCGCGTTGCCAAACCCACCAGAATTAAGTCCAATATTACAATAGTTATTGATGAAGCGCTGTCGAGAGTAAAGATAGCCGAAAATATAAAACTATGCAAGGACCTTCAATCCGATTTGCCTATGGCAACAATAGACGCAAATCAAATTGGACAGGTGCTTATAAACCTGATTGAAAATGCATGCCAGGCAATGACGGATGGCGGCGAGTTACATATTAGTGCCAGAAAATCAAAAGTTTTTGTGGAAATTGAAATAGCCGATTCAGGATGTGGTATACCCCAAAAAGAGGTAAAGAAGATATTCGATCCGCTATTTACGACAAAGCCCAAGGGTACAGGGATGGGCCTGGCTGTATGCCATGGAATAATTGATAAACATAATGGAATAATTGAAGTGAAAAGCCAGGAAGGCAAAGGTACAAATATGATCATAAAACTGCCATTGGAGGATGCGGATGCACGACGAACAGGCTAACATATTAGTGGTTGATGATGAACATGGAATAAGAGTAACCCTGGCTGGAATCCTGGAGGATGAGGGATACAATGTTGTCGTGGCGGAGGATGGCTACAAAGGGGTTGAGGCAGCTGAAAAAACAAAATTTAAGATTGCATTTATAGATATGAAAATGCCTGGAATTAACGGGATAGAGACATTCAAAAGAATCAAGAAAGTCAGTCCTGATACTATTATATTTTTTATGACCGCCTTTATTGCCGAAGACCTTCTGAGGGAAGCTGTACAATTGGAAACACAGGCAATACTTTATAAACCACTGGACATTGATTTAGTCCTGAAAGTTATAAAAAAAGATCTGACAAAGACCAATATCCTGGTAGTTGACGACGACTTTTCCATTCGCGAGACGCTAAAAGGGGTATTGGAAGATAGGGGGTACATGGTTTCCACCGCAGAGGACGGGCTTGCAGCGATTGAAATGACCAGGAGGATTCATTATGATATTATGTTTATCGACGTTGTAATGCCGGGGATAGACGGATTTCAGACTCTCGATAAGATTAAGAAGATCAGTCCGAACACAAATGTAATAATAATGACAGGCCACAACATAGAACATCTCGTTGAAAAAGCCTCCTCACTCGGAGCATCCATATGTATGCCTAAACCAATCGACAATATGGACAAATTATTACAAACTTTGCAGACGATAAAAAAAGACGCAATACGGGCAGATATCCTTGTGGTTGATGATGCACTCTCTTCACGCGAAACATTGAAGGAAGTGTTGGAAGAAGAGGGATACAAGGTTTCCACTGCAGAAGACGGACTCACAGCGATAGAAATGGCTGGAAAAACACATTTTGATATGGCCCTTATCGATGTTGTAATGCCGGGAATAGACGGATTCCAAACCCTTGATGAGATCAAAAAGGTTGCCCCTACAATAAAAGCAATAATGATGACAGGTTATGACATAGAACAATTTGTTGAAGAAGCCAACTTACGGAACGCCTTTGCATTTTTATCCAAGCCCATTGATATAGTCGAACTATTACAACTGACATTCAGCGCTATAAAAGAATAGAGGAAGATAAAGTAAAGGGATTTATAATTATTTAGGGATTGAGGGATTCAAGAATTGAATCCCTTAATAAAAGTTTTTTGACCAATTTTAGCAAAATAATTATTTATATAAATTTTCAGCAGTTAAGCACCAAATAATAAATACCAAATAACAAGCAAATTCCAATTACTATAGTTCCAAATATTCAAACAATATGTTTAGAAGAACGAACATTTCAGTGTGCCAAAAACGTTTCTCTTTATATTAAGAAATTCTCAAGGACTATTCCTAACATTGAATATGGAAAGCAAGTAGTAAGGGCTTCTGGTTCTGTTGGCGCCAACTACATTGAAACTAATGAAGCTTTAAGTAAGAAAGATTTTATTATGAGAATGAAGTTATGTCGTAAAGAGGCAAAAGAATCTGCTTATTGGTTAAGGCTGATAGTTGAAACAAACGATAAAAAATATACGGAAGACGGAACCAAACATTGTAAAGAAACGACGGAGTCAAAAAAGATATTTTCTTCTATCCTTGGGAAATCAAAATAGTTTATCATTTCATAAATTGGATTTTTATAGACATGGATGTCAATTCATACATACAAGATAAACCAAAAGTTATGGTAGTAGACGATGACGAATCGATTCTTAAAACTACCGGACTTATACTGGAAGAAGAAGGTTATCAGGTTGAACCATACTCATCCGGTGAAGAGTCGATTGATAGAATAAACAAAAATATTTATGCCGTAGTTTTAGACATTAATATGCCTGGCTTAACTGGATTGCAGGTATTTAAGAAAATCAAGGCGAAAAACCCGTATGTGCCTATAATCTTTCATACAGGTACTGTCGTAAGGCAGGAAGAGAGAAAAGACCTTAGGAGACAATTCAGGCCTCATGCTTATATCCAAAAAGGAGGTGACCCTGAACAACTGCTTGACACCGTGGTAAGCGCTGTAGAATCTTATGGAAATATCCTTAGAAATGTTAAAATCAGCGAAGCTCTTTATAGAGAACTTAAAAAAAGCTCTGACATTATAAAGACAAACATAGAAGGTACCATTCATGCAATGGCATTGACTGTGGAAATGAGAGACCCTTACACTGCCGGCCATCAGCGACAGGTAGCTAATCTTGCCAGCGCCATAGCAGGGGAAATGAATATCCCCAGGGAACAGATTGACAGCATTCACCTGGCAGGAACTATCCACGACATAGGAAAGATGCAGGTACCTACTGAAATCCTCAGTAAGTGTGGCAAATTAACAGAACTTGAGTTCGATATGATTAAGACACATTCACAGGCTGGATACGACATATTAAAGACGATAAAATTTCAATGGCCAGTCGCTGAATTTGTACTTCAACATCACGAAAGGATGGATGGCTCTGGCTATCCGTCAGGTATAAACGGTGATAATATCCTCATGGAGGCCAGAATCCTGAGTGTAGCTGACGTTGTGGATGCGATAGTCCCGCACCGGCCCTATCGTCCTGCACTCGGTATTGACAAGGCATTAGAAGAGTTATCGAACAACAGGGGCATTCGTTACGATTCCAGTGTGGTGGATGCCTGTTTGAGCATCATTACTGAAAATAGGAGAAAAAGGAGTGAATAAATCCCCCAATCATCAAAGTGACAAAAATCCCGGCAACCACAAACCAGGCAAACCTGTGATTATGGTAGTAGACGATGAGGATTCGGTTCTTAAAATGACTGAACTTGTACTGGAAGAGGAAGGTTATCAAGTAGAACCATGTTCAACGGGAAAGGAAGCAGCCGATAAATTTAACAAGAGTATTAACGCTGTGGTCCTGGATATCAGTATGCCGGATATGACAGGACTTCAAGTATTTGAGAAAATTAAGGCAATAAATCCTTACGTGCCGATAATATTTCACACAGGCAGCGTTACCCATAGTGATGACAGGAGGGATATAAGGAGACAATTCAGGCCGCATGCTTACGTTATAAAGGGAAGTGATCCTGAACAACTGCTCGATACTGTGGCAAGCGCGATAGAATCTTATGGAAATATTTTAGAGAATGTTAAATTTAATGAGGAACTTTGCAAAAGAAATGAAGAAATAGATGAACTAAACAAACACCTGGAAGAAAAGGTTAAAAAACAGGTAGATGAGATACAAAGAATTAATAAACTAAAAAGATATCTTTCTCCACAAATTGTTGACACAGTAATATCAAAAGGAAGTGAAATTTATTTGGAAAATTCCCGTAAACTCCTAACTATATTCTTCTCAGACATAAAAGGTTTTACCACTATGACTGAAAACCTGGAACCGGAAGATACCGTCAATCTCTTGAATGAGTATTTTTCAGAAATGACTAAATTGATATTTAAGCACGGAGGAACAATAGATAAGTTTATGGGTGACGGAATATTAGCCTTTTATGGAGACCCTCTGGAATGTAAAGACCACGCTGAGAAAGCTGCGCGAACGGCTATTGAAATGAAAGAAGTCGTAAACTTGCTACAGTCAAAATGGAACGACTTAAATTGTGATCTAAATATGAGCGTTGGAATATGTACAGGCTATGTAACAGTAGGAAATATGGGTTCAAAAGAAAGGATGGAATATACCGTTATCGGAAACCATGTGAATCTGGCTCAAAGATTACAATCCGAGGCTGAGGCCGACCAGATCCTTGTTAATCAAAGGACATTCAGTATGGTAAAAGATACTTTTGAAACTGAAATAATCCGGGATATAACTCTTAAAGGAATTAATAAAAGTGTTGTAGCCTATAAAATCCTGGGAATCAGATAGCAAGTTTTTTGAGGAGGAACAGTTTTTGACAGTAGAAGAAAAACTAACTGAACTAAAGGAAATTATCAGTGAACTGAAAAGTGTTGTTGTCGCATTCTCAGGTGGTGTGGACAGCACACTTGTTA
>JBHHYW010000063.1:0-10413 GCA_046757745.1 Candidatus Scalindua sp. | reverse complement strand
TGTCGCCGAAGGCCTAATTTATATGAGAAACGAAATTGAAGAATCTTTAACGGAAAGTATAAAGCTAAGAACAGAGCTACTTTCTGATAGCGTAGAGACTATTATTCAGATTGCCAACATATCTGTGGATGCACTCAAATCCGGCCATACATTATACCTGATGGGTAATGGTGGGAGCGCTGCAGATGCACAACATATATCTGGAGAACTTGTAGGCAGGTTTAAAAAAGATAGAAAACCTTTGCCGGCTCTTGCGTTAACTACCGATACGTCAGTGTTGACGGCAATTGCCAATGATTATGGATATGATCAGTGTTTTGAGAAGCAGGTAGAGGCATTTGTTAAGGATGGTGATATTGTTTTTGGATTAAGTACAAGTGGTAATTCCATGAGTATCATCAACGCCATAGTATCAGCGGGGAAAAAGGGAGCAAAGACCATCGCCTTTACAGGGAAAGATGGAGGCCGGCTTAAAGAATTCGTGGATATATGTCTGATGATTCCCTCCTCAGATACAGCTCGGATACAGGAATGTCATATAACTATTGGTCATATTCTGTGTTCAATAATAGAAAAAGAAGTTTTTGGATAATATCTGCAGACTATAAATATGGTTCTTTATGAGAAAGGGATTGAAGATGACAAGGGCAAGCGCAAGTAAAATGTATATTCGCTTCTGGGGTGTAAGGGGCAGTATATCAGTACCGGGGAAAGAAACCGTAAAGTATGGCGGAGATACATCATGTATTGAAGTCAGGTGCGGTAAAGAAATATTCATCCTGGATGCCGGTAGTGGTATCAGAAAATTAGGTAATAAAATATTAAAGGAAAAAACGCAGCACATAAGCATTTTGTTTTCCCACTTTCATTGGGACCATATACAAGGGTTTCCGTTCTTCGCTCCGGTATTTAATAAAAAATATTCAATAACCCTGGTTGGTGAAAGAAAAATGAATTTTACTCTGGAGCAATTA
Source organism: Candidatus Scalindua sp. (assembly GCA_046757745.1). GTDB lineage: Bacteria > Planctomycetota > Brocadiia > Brocadiales > Scalinduaceae > Scalindua. The sequence continues at coordinate 9,439 of JBHHYW010000063.1, read as the reverse complement.
TTTACTGCACAATTGATGTTTCCGTATTTTCCTTTATCATTGGCAGAATTGGATGCAAAGATAAATTTTCAAGAAATATCAAAAAAAGATAGTATTACAAAAAATAACGTAACAATTAAACTTGCACGTCTCAATCATCCCGGTGGATGTATAGGGTACAGAATTGAATATGGAGGTAAATCTTTTGTTTATGCAACAGACACCGAACATTTCAGTTGTATGGACAAATCCCTGCTTAAACTATCATTAAATACGGATGTTCTTGTATATGATTGTAATTATACGGAAGACGAATATTCGGGCAAAACAGGTCCTCCGAGAACAGGCTGGGGACATTCCACGTGGACGCATGGAATCAAAGTTGCAAAAGCAGCTAAAGTGAAAAAGTTTATTCTGTTCCATCATGACCCTTCACATGACGATAAATTTATAGACAACCTGGAGAAACAGGCTCGAAAGGAATTTAAGGCATCATACGCTGCTTACGAAGGAATGGAAATTATTCTTTAATTAAAGGTCAATATGTCAGAGAATTTAATTGTATATTATGCTCCGGAAATTGAGATCAATCACTTTAAATCATTGTTAAGGGAGAAAAGTATTTATTTGAAAGCCATAACTCCTTCTAATCCGGAAAATATTAAGTCAGATGAAGACTTAAATATTTTTCTTATTAATAATAAATTTGCTGATTGTATAGATAAGGGAATGTCCGAGTTGATAGCTTGTCAGGACTACTCCAATGCTATCATTTTTGTTAACGGAGACAAGAATCAAAAGAGTAATAAAATATGTGATGACGAGAAAGTATTTTTCTACCTGAAAGAACCAATTGAAGAATATGAATTATTAAAAGCAATAAAGAGTGGGTTCAGCTATCTTTTCTCAAGGTTAGAGTGCAGAAAGTTGCGTTCGGAAGTGGATTGCCAGACAAGGGAATTAAGCAGCCTTAATGAAATTGGCATGGCTCTTTCCGCGGAACAGGATTATGATAAACTGTTAGATTTAATTCTTTCAAAAAGCAGGGAAGTAACTAATTGTGATGCAGGAAGCCTGTATCTACTGGAAAAGTCTGGTGATGCAGGAAATAAATTAATATTTAAGTTAGTACAAAATGATACCCTTGCCAATCTGGAATTTGAGGAGTATTCTTTGCCTATCACAATGACAAGTCTGGCAGGATATGTTACTCTCACCGGAGATTTTCTTAACCTGGAGGATGCCTACAAAATACCCAAGGATGTAGATTATACTTTTAACAGGACTTTTGATGTGAAATTTAATTATCGTACAAAGTCAATGCTGGTGGTGCCAATGAAAGATCACAAGAATAAGATTATTGGTGTACTACAGCTAATTAACAGGAAGAAATCAAAACACGTTATGCTAACATCTGATGCAGTTGTTGAGGATGAGGTAATACCTTTCGACGAGAAAACCTTTGGGCTAATTAATTCACTTGCAAGCCAGGCTGCTGTATCTATCGAAAACAGTATATTATACCAAAACATCCAAAACCTGTTTGAGGGATTCGTAAAGGCGTCAGTACTTGCTATTGAGCAGCGAGACCCTACAACCTGCGGTCATTCTGAAAGAGTTTCTACTCTGACTGTTCGTTTGGCAGAATTGGTTGATAGGACAACAAGTGGGAAATACAGTGATACACATTTTACCAGGGATCAGCTTAAGGAAATTAGATATGCAGGCCTTCTTCATGATTTTGGTAAAGTAGGTGTGTGTGAAGGTGTGCTAATAAAGGCAGAGAAACTGTATCCGGGAGATATGGAATATATTAGGAGCCGTTTTGATTTTATTAAGAAATCTAAAGAGTGCAAATGTCTTGAGCGAAAGCTGAGTATAATTTACGACAGGAAGGTTGGTAATTACCAGAAATATTTTGACGAAATTGACAAAGAATTAAAGGAGGAATTAATGCAGTTGGACGCTTATTTAAATGAGATTGAAGAAGCCAATATACCAACTATTCTGGAAGATGAAATGTTTAATGAACTTACACATATTGCAGGTAAGATGTATCAGGATTATAGTGGAGAAGGGCGTAATTATCTTACCCCATACGAATTGAATCTGTTAAGCATAAGAAAAGGCACTCTGGATGAAAAAGAAAGGCATGAAATTGAATCTCACGTGATTCATTCATACGATTTCTTAAAAAAGATTCCGTGGACAAAGGAATTAGAAAAAGTTCCTGATATTGCACATGCACATCATGAGAAGCTGAATGGGAGCGGCTACCCGTTAGGAATAGATGGGAAAAAGATCCCAGTACAGTCGAAAATGATGACAATTACAGATATATATGATGCATTAACTGCACAAGACAGGCCTTATAAAAAGGTGTCTTCCCATGCAAGGGCATTAGACATCATTGGTTACGAGGTTAAAGGTGAGCTTATAGACTCTGATTTATTTGATATGTTTGTTAAGGGAAAGGTGTGTGAAATAGAAGCTAAAAAGTGATAACCTATTTAGTTTCATTATTGAGCCAGGATAGATATTTGTCGGAGCCTTCTATTATGGGTATAGCTATAATTTCTGGAACATCATAGCTATGCAGTTTTTCAACTCTTGCTACAATCTGTTTAAAAAGGCTTTTCTTTGTTTTTATTATCATCAATGCTTCTTTGTCGTCACATATCTTTCCCTGCCAGTTAAAGATTGAACGGATGGGAGATATTATATTAGAGCATGCCGCCAGTTTTTCTTCAACCAGTACACGTCCTATCTTTTCTGCTTCACTTGCTGAGCTTGTGGTAATATAGATTACAATGTAGTTTGACATTATTATAATATTCTTGTCACGAATTTAGACACAAAGGGAAAATATTTGAGGTTTGGACTTATAATCTTTGTGGTTTTCGAAGTATGCCTGGCGCCTTAGCGACAAATGAATAGATTAGAACAAGAAAGCCAGCATGTAACATAAAAGGGCAGGCTCTTTACTGTTGATTCTAATCGGCCGCTTAGAACCTGGAGTTCTTATGGAATTCCTTAGTCTTGCGCCAGTTGCCTTTATATATTGTCATGCTGGCCTTTGCGACATGTGCTTCTTACTACGATTATACCATATGAATTAAGATAGGCAATACGATTTTAATGTTAATTGTTAAATATAATTAGAGATATGAAAAACATTTCAGACGAACTCGAAAGGATTAAGAAATCCGGCCTTTATAGAGAACTTAATATTGTAGAAGGCGCTCAAGGCACACATTTAGAAATAAACAGCAAAACATATTTATCTTTCTGCTCAAACAATTATCTTGGACTTGCAAATCATCCATTAATTTTAAATGCCGTTAAGGATGCAGTAGAAAAGTATGGATGGGGAACGGGGGCGTCTAGATTAGTTTCTGGTAATATGAAATTGCATGAGGCGCTTGAGGGTGAAATATCAAGATTCAAAGAAAAGGAGGCTTCCATAGTCTTCCCAACCGGATACATGGCCAATATAGGCACTATCTCTTCTCTGGTATCGAAAGGGGATTTAGTAATTTGCGATAAACTAAACCATGCAAGTATTATAGATGGGTGTCGTTTATCAGGGGCTGACTTCAGGGTTTATCCTCATGGTGATATGGAGAAACTCGAGAACATACTAAAGAAATCTTCAAAATACCCTCGCAAATTAATTGTTACGGATACCGTTTTCAGTATGGATGGAGATATTGCGCCTCTTTCAGACATTGTCAGGATTGCTCATAAATATAAAGCAATGGTTATGGTTGATGAGGCTCACGGTACCGGAGTCTTCGGAAACAAGGGTAGGGGGGTAGTTGAACATTTCAATCTGAGTAAGAAGGTAACCATTATTATGGGGACTTTAAGTAAGGCGGTTGGAAGTCTGGGTGGTTATGTTTCCGGTGATGCAGATTTAATCAATTTTCTTAGAAATAAAGCAAGACCTTTCATATACACAACAGCGCTTCCACCCGCCGTATGTGCCGCATCAATTGCAGGCATAAAGTTAATCCGAAAAGATCCTTCACTCAGGACATCACTCTGGAACAATGTGCGTTATTTAAAGGAGAAACTGGATTTACTCAACTTTAACGTAATCCCGTCAGAAAGCCCGATTATTCCAATCTTGATAGGAGATGCAAAAAAGGCAGTTGATGTTTCGAAGTCTCTTTATAAAAAAGGTATCTTGATTCCAGCCATCCGTCCACCTACAGTTCCAGCCAAATCCAGTCGTCTCAGAATGACGGTAATGTCAACACATACCAGAGAAGATTTAGAAAGTCTACTTGATGCTTTAAGTGATGTTCAGGGTTTATGATAAGTAATAGGTAATATTCCTATAATTACAAAATTCCATGGAAGCTCCCCTGAAATTACGTCCTTGACCACCAGAGACATGAGTGTTGCCTGTGGAGCAGGCAATGCTTCTGAACCAATTCCCACACCCTTGTGGAGCCTTAAGATTATCCAGCCTATAAAGATCGCAGATGTCAGTACGCCAAGAAACCCACCCATCTGCTGTTTCCACGGTGTAGCCCCTACCAGGAAACCTGTCTTTAAATCCTGTGACGTGTCTCCCTCAATCGCAATCGATATGCAGACAACTGTGCCTACACTCAGCGCTATCACCATGTGTGCATCTGATGTCCATCCCATAACACTGAAATCAGACTCGTCAACAGGAGTGTCGTAATAGTCATACCGGAAACAGGGCTTGAGGATGATCCTATAAGTTCCACAATTCTTGATGATACTGTTACAAAAAAGAATGAAAAGAAAACCATAAGCAATGCCACTAGTAAATTGGGAACAACTGTTATTTCTGTGGCAGTCCAGAAAGAAAGGACCAGCCACAGGCAGATGGCAATTAGTACCGCCCCGGCAATGACAGCCAGCATTGATAAGTCTCTATCGGTTCTTACCTAAAATGCGAAATATGGCAACAGCCATTACGGCTACGGTTATGGAAGCGCTTACTGTCAAGCCCACTTTAAGACCTATGTATGCATTGGCTGCGGCAAAAAGAATCCCCAGGATCATTCCTGTGAATATCGCTTTGAAAGTGAATTCCGGTAGAAATTCCTCCTTTCCAATATACGGTTCATATTTATCGCCGGGAATTTCCTGATAGGCACCTGATGAAAGTTCTCTGGTCTCTTTTTTCATTTTAAATGTGGGGTGCATCTTCCGTGATGATGCGTATTAAAACAGTGACACGGTCACTGCACTACAAAAGAATAACTCTTTACAGTATGGGAATGCTCTCTTTATTCATTGAATCTATAGCCTGCCCGACTATTTCGTTCAGGCGGGCACAAAGCTAAGAGACATAATAAAGCATTAATCTATTTGCTTTGCAACATCCTCTTTTGCTTTTTATAGTGCCTTAGTTTCTGAATAGTAATATTTTTAATCCCTTGAATATTGAACTTGAATTGATATAATTGCAAAAAATATAACTCCTTTGACCTTTTAATCTTATGAAATATTGTAATTATGGATAAGAGTAACGATAAATATGTAAAAGCCCCGCTGGGCATGAAAGATATCTTCCCTGACGAAAGGTTGTTATGGGTAGAGATGGAAAACGCTGCAAGGGAAGAGTTTGAGATAGCCGGATATCATGAGATAAGGACGCCGGTTTTTGAAGATACACGCCTCTTTGTGAGGAGCATCGGAGAAAGTACAGACATAGTAGAAAAGGAGATGTACACTTTTGGTGATACCGCCGGTTCAACCATTACGCTCCGTCCTGAAAATACAGCGCCGGTTATGAGGGCATATCTTGAATACGAACTATTCAAGACAAAGAAATTCCGGAAATTTTATTACATCGGGCCAATGTTCAGAAAGGAACGTCCACAGGCCGGAAGATTAAGGCAGTTCCATCAAATGGGCATAGAGGCGATAGGGTCATATGATCCATTGCTTGATGTTGAAACGATAAAGGTTGCTACGAGAGTATACGACAGGCTCGGGCTGGCTGGATACGTGGTTAAGGTAAATACTATCGGATGTGAGAAATGCAGGCCGGGATACAGGGCAATACTGAAAGAGGAACTGTTACAATATAAAGATGAACTATGCGAACTCTGCAAGGCAAGGATTGACAGGAATGTCTTCAGGGTACTTGACTGCAAAAATAAAAAATGTAAAGAGATTCGCCAGTATGTATCAAACACGGAAGACCATACGTGTAGTGACTGCCGGGATCATTTTAAAACTGTTAAGGGTGCATTCGAAGATATAAATCTTGAATATACTATTGACCCTCATCTTGTAAGGGGTTTGGACTATTATACAAAGACAGTTTACGAGATAACGCACTCGGCAATGGGTGCAAGAGACACGATATGCGCGGGTGGACGTTATGATAATCTGATATCCGACATTGGCGGGCCGCCAACAGGTGCAGTCGGATTTGCTGCCGGTATGGAGGCGTCAATGATCGCTGTTGTTAACACAAGAAAAAAAGAACTTAAGCCAAAACCCGTTACATCGTCATTGGCGCCGGACGTTTATATAGTGTCAATAGGCGTTGAGATCAGAAGCCAATGCTTTAAACTGCTCAATGAACTGAGGCTGAGTGGTATTTCGGTTGATATGGACTACGAATGCAGAACCCCAAAGGCGCAGATGAAAGTAGCTAACAAAATCAATTCAAGATATACTATTATTATGGGGCCTGACGAAATTGAAAAAGGGGTGATTAAATTGAAGGATATGCAGACAGGAGATGAAACCTTCTCGGATGATACTGAAAGGATTGTCCGAATTGTGAAAGGGAGTAATTGAATTTTTATGCTAAATACCCGATGATGGTGCATGCCCTATTTCCCCTTTGCCATTTTTTAAAAAAGGAGTATTGGAAATGTTTGAACGGATATCAGTTAATTCTGGAATATGCGGAGGTAAACCTTGTGTTAAATGGACGAGAATCCCTGTTCATATGGTGCTTGAGCTAATTGAAGCGGAGATATGCTTTGAAAAGATTATTGAGGATTACTATCAAACCTGAAAAAAGAAGATATAAAGGCTTGCGTGGAGTATGCAAAGGTTTTGATAAAGGAGGAGGAAATACATTTTGCTACAGAGTTAAAATAATGAAATTGCTAGCAGATGAGTGTCTATATCTTGTGACTACAATGTTTAAGAGAACACGGACATGACGTTCTGACGATTCAAGAAACAGAGGATTTATTGGAGTAAAAAATGGTGAAGCCGCAGAACTTGCTAATAAGGAAGAACGTACACTATTAACACATGATATGCATTTTTGTAATATTTTAAAATTTCCACCAGAAGATTACAATGGAATTATTGTGCTCAAAATCAGACCGGATAACACATCACTGGTTCACGACAATCCGCTAAAGATTCTGGAGAAGTACACAAAAGAAGAGATAGCACAGACTCTCGTAATAATCGATCACAATAAGTTTAGGATAAGAAGGTAGATATCCATGTTTAAAATTAATAAACTACAGATGTCTAACTACAATTTTTATAAGGAATAAATAATGTCTGATTTACAAAGAACACATACATGCGGACAGCTTTGCAAAGCGGATGCCGGAAGTGAGGTTACGCTCTCCGGCTGGGTAGATACCAGAAGAGATCACGGTGGAGTTATTTTTATTGATATAAGAGACAGATACGGTAAGACGCAAGTTGTCTTTAACCCTGAACATAATGCAGAAGCTCATAAAGAAGCATCATGCCTCAGGTCTGAATATGTTATAGCCGTAAAAGGTAAGGTTAATGAAAGACCTGACGATATGATTAATCCAAAATTAGAGACTGGCGAGATTGAAGTAATGATTGATGAACTTGTAGTACTTAATACAAGCGAGACGCCGCCATTTGAAATTACAACCGATACTGAAGTTTCAACCGAATTAAGACTCAAATACCGATACCTGGACCTCAGACGTCCGGTTATGCAAAAGTACTTAACCACCAGACACAGGGTTTGTCAGGTTGCCAGGCAGTACTTTGACCGCAATGGTTTTATTGAGATTGAAACGCCGTTCCTGACCAAGAGCACACCGGAAGGCGCCAGGGACTATCTTGTCCCCAGCAGGATAAACAGGGGGCAATTCTACGCACTGCCGCAATCTCCTCAGCTCTTTAAACAGATATTGATGGTCTCCGGTTTCGACCGATACTTTCAGATAGTAAAATGTTTTAGAGACGAGGACCTTCGTGCACAGCGTCAGCCTGAATTTACACAGGTCGATCTGGAGATGTCATTCGTCAGGGAAGAAGACGTTATGAATATTATAGAAGGATTGATGGTAGAGGTGTTTAAAACAGTACTTGGTAAAAATATTTCTGCTCCATTCCCACGGCTTTCATACTATGATGCCATGAAGCTATACGGGTGCGATGCCCCTGATTTGAGGTTTGAAATGACAATAAAGGAGATAACTGACATTGGAAAGAGATCTGACTTCAAGGTATTTAAAAGCGTAGCTGAATCCGGGGGTCAGGTTAGAGGTATCAATGCAACGGACTGTGCAAAGCTTTCGAGAAAAGATATAGACGAACTTACAACCTTCGTCAACCAATTCGGAGCTAAGGGCCTTGCATGGTTTAAGGTTGACGAAAACGGACTTACATCTCAGATTGCAAAGTTCTTTGTAGATGGATTACAATCGGAGATAATAGAACGCTTCAGTGCCAAACCCGGTGACTTGCTTCTGTTTGTGGCTGACAAAGAAAGTGTGGTTTCACAGGCGCTGTCACAACTACGGATTAATATTGCTAAAACCAATGGTTTAATTAATGAAGATGAATTTAATCTTTCATGGGTTGTTGATTTTCCTTTATTTGCATATAACGAGGAGATGGACAGATACGATTCTCTTCATCATCCTTTTACATCACCGCATCCAGACGATCTGGAGTTTCTTGAAGAACGTCCGCTGGATGTCAGGGCAAGGGCTTACGACATAGTGCTGAATGGGGTTGAATTGGGCGGTGGTAGCATAAGAATACATCGGCAGGATGTGCAAAAAAAGATATTCAACCTGCTCAAGATTGATGAGGCTACTGCACAGGAAAGATTTGGATTTCTGCTCGAAGCTCTCAAATACGGCGCACCTCCGCATGGGGGCATAGCCCTGGGACTTGACCGCATGGTTACGATACTGTTGGGGCTTGATGATATAAGAGAAGTAATCGCATTCCCGAAGACACAGAAGGCGACATGCCTTATGGTTGACGCCCCTTCAGTTGTGGATGAAAAACAACTAAAAGATCTCGGCCTGTCACTTCAAAAACCAGACTAAATTTAATGTTTAGGAATTTCAAAGTTGCCAGACACAAAGTTTTTCTTTGTGGCTTGGTGTCGAAAGACACGAATTACACTAATTTACACGAAAGAAATATTTTAATGTCTTTTCGTGCAATTCGGTACGCCATGAGGCGTACATATATCAGTTGGTGAAATTCC
>JBHHYW010000062.1:0-10413 GCA_046757745.1 Candidatus Scalindua sp. | reverse complement strand
AAAGTATGCCAAAGACCGTAGCCATTATCCCTGCAAGATATGCATCAACCAGGCTTCCCGGTAAATTAATTAAAAGTGAAGCCAGAGAACATACGGGAAAATATCTTATAGAACATGTATATAGAAATGTAATGAATGCGAAGAATGTTCACGAGGTTATTGTAGCTACAGACGATGAACGCATTGCCGAAGTGGTAAAACAATTTGGTGGATGTGTTAAAATGACATCCGCGAATCACAAATCAGGTACGGACAGGATCGCTGAGGCAGCATCAAACCTGGATGCAGATTTCGTTGTGAATATTCAGGGAGACGAGCCGGACGTAAAAGGAGAGATGATAGATGACCTGATCGAAACCATGTATACCGAGCAAGAAGCAGTAGTTTGTACATTTGCAAACGAAATAGGGTCTATGGAAGAATTCACTGATCCAAATGCTGTGAAGGTAGTTATAGATAAAGACAGCTATGCCATGTACTTTTCCAGGGCAACTATTCCGTATATCAGGGATAAAAATAGTAATTCTAGATTTTCCATGCTAGAAAGTACTTCAGATACAGTTGATACCGGAAACAATACATCATTTCCTTTTTTAAAACATCTTGGTATATATATGTACCGTAAGGATTTCTTGCTGAGGTTTTCCAGCCTTGCAATACCGGATATAGAAGAGATAGAAAGGCTGGAGCAACTTAGAGTGCTTTCAAACGGATACAAAATCAAGGTTGTTGTCACGCCCTACATGTGTGAGGGGGTGGACACACCTGAAGATTTTGAACGATTCTTAGGTAAATATCGACTTGGAGGCCTATAGAAAAATTAATGAAATATTTGTATGACCACAGATTCCGCAGATTTCACAGATAAATAATTGCAAAGAAGTTTAGTTATGCAAAAAGATCCAAGGACACATGCAATTATTGGTGCTGCAATGGATGTCCATAGTATTATAGGTCCGAAACATCTGGAAGCAGTATATCAAGAATGCTTGGAGATTGAATTTAAATTAAGGCAAATACCATTTACTTCTCAACCCCGATTGGAAATATTCTACAAGAATCAGAAACTAAAGAAATTCTATATTCCAGATTTTATTGTTTATGAAGAAGTAATAGTAGAAATAAAGGCAGAAAAATCATTAACAAAAGTTGATGAATCCCAATTGATAAACAGTCTTGCAATTAGTCGCAATAAAGTTGGATTACCCCTAAACTTTGGAGAAGAATCTCTCCGATACAAAAGATTCGTAGGTTGAACTTAATGAATAATCTTCATTTTTAAGCAAATTCTGTGAAATCTGCGAAATCTGTGGTTAATCTTAAAATAAAGGGTTGGGTATGACAAAGCATATATTTGTTACAGGTGGTGTAGTTTCTTCCCTGGGGAAAGGCTTGAATGCGGCATCGATAGGAATGCTTTTAGAGAGCCACGGCCATAAAATAAGCTTGCAGAAATTTGACCCTTACGTGAATGTTGATCCCGGCACGATGGCCCCGTTTGAACATGGAGAGATTTATGTTACTGAAGACGGCGCCGAGACAGATCTCGACCTGGGACACTATGAAAGGTTTACAAATGCAGTTACGAATAGGGATTGTAACTGTACTACAGGTTCAATTTATTACTCAGTAATAACAAAAGAGCGTAGGGGAGAGTATCTGGGGAAGACCATACAGGTAATACCTCATATAACGAATGAGATAAAAGATTGCATACGCAAGTTAGCAACTACGGATACAGATGTAGTAATCTCAGAAATAGGCGGAATAGTTGGAGATATCGAGAGCCAGCCGTTTGTAGAGGCCATTAGACAATTTGGCAGGGAAATAGGTAGGGAAAACGTTCTTTACATACACCTGACACTTATACCTTACCTCAGGGCGGCGGATGAGATAAAGACAAAACCTACACAACATAGTGTTGGTATGTTGCGCCAGGCGGGAATTGAACCGGACATATTGATATGTAGAACTGAGAAATCACTTTCTGATGAAATTAAGGAGAAAATTTCTCTTTTCTGTAACGTGGACAAGGAATCTATAATAGAGGAGATGGATGTAAAACCCTACCTCTATGAAATACCTTTACTACTCGTCAGAGAGGGACTTGACAAAATCATCTTAAAAAAGCTTCAATTAAATTCTGAAGGAGGCACCCTTGACAAATGGCTCAATATGATGGAAGTCCTGAAAAATCCACAGAAGGTTACTGAAATAGCTATTGTTGGCAAGTATATCGGACACCAATCTGCATACGAATCAATTTATGAAGCATTAACACACGGAGGCATCGGTAATGCAACCAGGGTAAAGGAGAGAAGGATTGAGTCTGAGGATATCGAGAAGGTGGGTGCGGAACAACTTCTCCAGGGATGCAATGGAATCTTAATACCGGGTGGATTCGGGGAAAGGGGAATCGAGGGGAAGATAGAGGCTGTAAGATATGCCAGAGAAAACAAAATCCCATATCTTGGACTGTGTTTAGGTTTGCATTGCGCAACTATAGAGTTCGCACGAAACGTATGCAACCTTGCAAAAGCAAACAGTACTGAGTTCGACTCTAACACACCGGATCCGGTTATATGCCTGTTGGAAGAACAGAAGAATATCGAGAAAATGGGTGGTACTATGAGATTGGGAGCGCAACAGTGCAGGCTTGAGCCAAACACTATTGCCCGCAAAAGTTATGGCCAGGAGATTATTTCCGAACGACACAGACACAGATATGAATTCAATAACAAATACAGATCTGTTTTTGCACCAAAAGGGATGATTTGCAGTGGCTTTACTATGGACAATGAGTTAGTGGAAATAATCGAACTGAAAGACCATCCATGGTTTATAGCAGTACAATTTCATCCCGAGTTTAAATCTAAACCAACTAATCCACATCCTTTGTTTAAAGAATTTATTAAGGCCACACTGGATGTTAGTAGTTAACGTGTTATTGCAATAACCGGTATCTCTTAATGGAGGCTTTGGAAATGGATGACAATGAACAATTAAAACAGTCAGGTCTGGATTCAGGAAAAGAAGTGGAGGGGAAAAGTGAATCCGTACAAAAAGACAAACCTAGGATTCCAGAAGCAAGCTTTTCCCTGTTTATGTCAAGCCTTGTAACGCAGGCATTAATCAGTTTAGGAGAAGTTGAGAATCCATTCAGTAAAAAGAGTGAACAGAATCTGGACCAGGCAAAGTTTACAATTGACACACTGGAGATAATTAAAGAAAAGACAAAGGGAAACCTTACCGAAGACGAGGCAAAACTGTTAGATACAGCTCTCTATGATTTAAGAATGAGATATATTGAGAAATCTAAGTAGGCAGTTATGCCCGGATTAATTCCATAAGACGTTTTGCAAGCTCTATATGGCCTTTTTCTTCATTACTGATTGATCGTAGAATACTAATAGTGTTCTCATCATCAAGTTTCTCTATGCAATCGTCATATAATGCTTTAGCATCTTCTTCAAACTTCAGAATTCTTTGAAATATTTCAGTAAGGGCTTCCCTAGAATACATCTTTCTCACTTTCTTTTACATCTTGTATTAATTTTTCTATCATATTCTTGTGCCGTTGAGTATCATCCCTTAATTTTGATATTATGTTCTGTACCTTTTCTTTCTTGTCTTCACTTAACCACTTGTAATATTTAAGTGACTTAATAGTATAGTCATAGAATTGGTTGTTTGCTTCCTCCTCACTGTCAAGAACATTATATAGATTTTCTATAAGCTGTTTCTTTTTAATCATAATTTAGTCCCTTTGAAATCTTAAACGGTAAAAGATAACAAACACTTACAATATAAAGCAAGTTTAAAAAAATGAGTTATCCACTATTTGTCAAGAAAGATATAGACGGATTCTTTGGCCTTGCCATTGATAATCTTGTACAGCTAATGCTCATCGTGAGTTTTTGTAAGATGCTGTGTGGCATGCCTGACGAACTTGTCTTCGGTATGATACTTCCCGGGGCTGCTATTTCAATACTTCTGGGAAACCTTTTCTATTCGTGGCAGGCCAGAAGGCTTGCAATCAAAACAAGAAGGGATGACGTAACAGCATTACCTTATGGAATAAATACGGTTAGTCTTTTTGCCTTTGTCTTCTTTATAATGGCTCCGGCTTATGAGGCTACCAGGGACCCGTACCTAGTATGGAAGATCGGCATGGTAGCCTGTTTTCTCAGTGGGATAATAGAAATGCTGGGGGCATTAATCGGGACGTATCTGAGACGCATTACTCCAAGGGCGGCCTTACTCTCCACTCTTGCAGGTATTGCCATTACGTTTATCTCTATGGATTTCGCATTCAGGATATTTGAGAAACCAATAATAGCCTTTTTTCCGCTTGCGTTTATACTTGTTCAGTATTTCTCAAAAGTAAGATTCCCTCTGGGACTGCCGGGAGGTCTGATTGCCATTGGAGTAGGTACAGGATTGGCCTGGATGTTGGGTTATATGGGTAGTGAAAATATTGTCAGCAAGGATGGGCTTATTCATTTTTCTCCACCGCATTTTTGTGCCGGAAGCATGATTGATATAATTCAAAGCAAATATATGCTTCAATATATTTCAATCATTATTCCGATGGGAGTATTTAACGTCGTGGGTTCACTGCAGAATCTTGAGAGCGCCGAGGCCGCTGGAGACAAGTACAATACACCTTCATCGCTATTAACTAACGGTATCGGTTCAGTTGTGGCATCTTTATTTGGCAGTTGTTTTCCTACTACCATTTATATAGGCCATCCGGGCTGGAAGGCTATTGGTGCCAAGACTGGATATTCAATCTTAAACGGCATCTTTGTAACATTCATCTGTTTAAGTGGATTTGTCACCATTATCCTTAGAGTAGTACCTCTTGAAGCCGGAATAGGAATATTGTTGTGGATCGGAATTGTAATAGTTGCTCAGGCATTCCAGGAGACACCAAAACATCATGCCATGGCAGTTGCCATAGGCATCTTCCCTGCAATTGCGGCATGGGGACTATTAATGGTTGAAAGCACTCTCAGGTCAGCAGACACTACTCTGTTCAAGATAGGTAAGGAAGCGTTCGCCAACAATCTGGCCATTCACGGAATGATATCACTGGAGAGAGGCTTCATTTTTACATCTATGATACTCGCTTCTATCTCTGTATCCTTGATTGAAAAGAAATTCCTAACAGCATGTATGTGGTCTCTGGGAGCGGCGTTACTTTCGTACGTAGGCATTATCCATGCATATGAGCTTACTCCAAATGGTGTGGTCAGTGTGTTTGGATATGGAGTTGCAAGTGATTTCTCTATAGGCTACTGTTCTTTCGCTATATTGTTTATTGCCATACATTTTTATATACGTGGAAATGATGAAGGATTAAACATTAAAAACTCTAAAGATAGTTAAAGTGCTTATTTATCCATATTTTTATTGACATGAACGAATAATTCGTTACATTAACAGGGTTTAAGGTGTATTCGCCCATAAAGTCCTACCTTCTGCAGGCAATCATTCTCGAATTGCCATATTTTTATTCATAAAGATCATAGCTAACAACTTAACTTATCCAACCAACATATAATCCTAGATTTATCACTCGATACCAATAATTGTTCCGTGATGCTGCCTGATTCGATTGATAAGTCTACTGAACTTTTTCATTAAGGAGAGATTTATGATAAACACCAAAACAAAAAAAACCGTTAAGAGTGCTGGAAGTTCTCCAGCAAAAAAATCTTCGAAACAGAAAAGTATAGTTCAAAAGAAGAAACCTTCTGTAAAGAAAACAACCTCCAAAGGAAAACAGCAGAAGATAAAGAAGACCACAAAAGATTCCGCCAGGAATACTTCTAAGAAAGCAACAACTAAAGTAACAGCACAAAGAAAATCTTCAAAAAAGGGTCCAAACAACGGAGCTTATAAGGCGAAGAATAACTTAAAGGTTCGAAGAACAAATGCAAATGAACTTAAGAAAGTAGAGAATGTAATAGAGAAACTTTCGCAAGTACCGGAACCAAGTGTCCAGAAAACTGTCACAGTTGTTCGGGAAATACCACCAACCGCCAGAAGAACAGTACCTGGTGTCTTAAGGATAGTACATGATGTTCAGGATACAGTGCCAGGCGCTCCAAAGACAATACCAATAGTAGAAATAAAAAGCTATTTTAAAAAGTTATTAGTAGGAAGCAATGCTTGATGTTCGAAATGGTGTATGCCGCCTGGAACGAGCGTCTAGGTTGCACCGAGTTGCACCGTGGCTGGAACGCAGGAGACATTCGTTAACGTTCCGCATAACCACCACCTATACGGAACGTTAGTAATAGAGGCTTTGAGCGGTGGCCTCTATAAATATTAAACCGCATAGTTATTGGTGGTTGGCTTCATGCGCTCGTTATATAGTTTTTGATAGATTGTCAAATTCAAGGGGTTTTGCTCCATGATGGACAGTAAGAATCTCAACCTCTTCAGTAATTATACGATAAATAATTCTGTAGTTACCCAATATAATTTCCCTAATATCTTCACGATTTATTTCAGGAACAACTCTACCTGATTTTGGAAAGATTTCGAGACGGTCTGTTGCTTCAAATGCTCTAATTGCAAACAACTTTGCATATTGAAGATAGTCACGTGCAATGAAGGGCAGATAGAGTCCAAATCATCTAACGCTTGATCTGTCCATGTTACTTTAACCATTTTTCCATTCTTTTTTTCGCTTCTTCCTGAGAGATTTTTTGCCCTGAATCAGCTTGTTTAATACCTCGATCTACCTTATAAATGAGATACAATTTTTCCATAGCGTCTTCAATAGAGGCATTTTGTGGAAGCTCCTGAATTGCTTTAAGTACTTGTTCTTTTGCAATCATATTTTGTTCCCCCAAATTGTTGATTATAATAGTATATCACATAACGTTTGAGATGACATGCGAGAGAATTACGCATGAGTACAGAAAGCAATAAGATAAACACAAGTGCAATTTCGAGTCAATGTCTATTGACTGGTTATACAATGCATTTCAAATCAGTTGTAATGGAAGGAAAACTTTTTAATATTTTCTTGTCATTAGTAACTAAATTACAATTGAGAACTTCGGCCAAGGCTACGTATTCACAATCATAGGCAGTACATTTAGATGATTTAACTTTTTCCATAACTTTTAAAGAGTTTACAGAATACTCCGAATTTACTAATTGTGCTTCAGCATTAAATATTACTTCCAATGCTTGTTCGTATGTTATAAGTTTCCTTCTATAAAATGATGAAACTACATTTCTGAATTCAAATTTCCATAACGTTGAGCTGACCCAGTAACTATCCTTTTTTAGTAATTTTTCTGCCATTTCAGTAAAATCACTTGGTAGCCACAAATAGACAATAATATTCGTGTCTACAACTATCATTTCCTTCCCTCATTTTTGGCATCCTGGATTTCTAAATCTGAAAAGTGATATTTTATTTTAGAGCGGGTGATTTGTGCCTTTCTAAGCATAGAAGCAGAATCAATCTTTGAAATTTTCAAATATTTTTCTAAACAATAAATTATTTCGTTATTTAGGCTTCTATGGTTAAGTTTCGCAATATCCTTTAATAGTTTATGTATATCGTCAGGTATATTTTTTACAGTTATTGCTTGCATAATCTCCCCCTTTGTTTTAACAACCAGTATGCAACCTTATTGGTTCCCTGTCAAGTCTTTTTGTATAACGCTGAAGTGAGGTGCGCCGTATGGCGTATAAAATAATGGGAAAAATAAAATAAGCAATGAATCTAAAAACTTATAAATCGCAAGAGATAAAGGCGTCAACTCTAGTGACAGGTTAGAGCTTTTTGTTCTTTTCTTTCTTCCAAAGTTTTGCAATCTCCTTAAATTCTAATCCCTCTAAACGTTTTTTCTGACAATACTTTTGCCATTCAGTAAGCTTCTTTTTTGTTTTGATTTGTTCGTCAATATTTTCAACGTCGCCAAGCAATGATGATAATTCAATCACTTCTATGTTTTTGGGACAGTTTGTCCAGTTGTGTTTCCAACACACAATCATATCAGCACCATCTTGATCATGACCGTGTGTTTTAAATGATTTGCTTTCATACTCAAATTCAATCCTTATCTCCTCCCATCGGTTTTTAGAGAGTTTTCGGCGTGCTATACAATCCGGGAAACCTGATTGGATTGATTCAATCTTAAAATCAAACGTATCATGAAGTAGACCAAAAAGGTACACCACTCCAAGTTCATTCACCGGAGCACATGATAAAGATTTAATGTTTACTTTATCACCAAATATTCTTTTTTTGTCAGTTGCCATTTTTGATTATGAGTTGCTCTAACAGTTAAATATACGGCTGCTATGATATCAGAATTATACGGCGGTTGTATATTTCCAATATCATAGTCATGATTTATATTACTTGAATGCAATTTTCAAGTGAAATTTCTAAAAACCTGATTAGGTATATGGGGGTAACTGATATCCCATTGCCTTGTCTACATTATTTGTTTTAACGTGTTTTTACTTACGGATTTGTCCCGTTCCATAAACGATGTATTTGTATGATGTGAGTTCATTCAGGCCCATTGGGCCACGGGCGTGAAGTTTGTCTGTACTGATGCCGATCTCTGCTCCCATTCCGAACTCAAAACCATCGGTGAAGCGTGTGGATGCATTTACGTACACCGCAGCAGAATCAACCTCATCTGTAAATTTCTTTGCATTGGATTTGTCTTCAGTTATTATGGCGTCCGAATGTGAAGAACCATAGGCCGAAATATGCCCGATAGCATCATCAATCGATGCTACAACCTTTACTGAAAGAATCTTTTCTAAATATTCGGTTGACCAATCTTCATCAGTAGCCTGTTGTATTTCAGGAATAATCTTGCTGCTTTTTTCACATCCCCGTAATTCAACCCCCGAATCAGACATACTCTTGAATATAACAGGGAGGAATGTTTTTGCTATATTCTCGTGTACTAGCATAGTCTCCATAGCATTGCATGTACCCGGCCTCTGAAGCTTTGCATTCAGACATACTCTTCCAGCCATGTCCGGATCAGCAAATTCGTCCACATAAACATGACATACACCCTTATAATGTTTTATGACCGGGATGGTGGAATTTTCAACAACTTTTCGTATCAAACCCTCCCCGCCCCTGGGAATTACAAGGTCTACATATTCATCTGCCTTGAGAAGATAGTCAACTGCCTGCCGGTCAGTAGTTTCAACAACCTGAATGGCATTTTTATCCAGACCTGTCTTTTCAAGCGCCGAGCTTATTTGCCTGTAGATGGCGATATTAGAATGTATTGATTCCTTGCCACCACGGAGTATTGTGGCATTACCGGTCTTCAGGCAGAGAGATGCGGCGTCCGCCGTAACATTTGGCCGGGACTCGTAAATAATGATTATCACGCCTACGGGAACTCTTACCTTTTGAATCTCCAGGCCATTCGGACGTACAGTCTTTTCCATTACCTCACCAACAGGATCGTCAAGATTTACCACCTCTCTTATGCCTTTTGCCATATCTTCTATACGTGAATCAGTCAACCTTAATCTGTCGATCATGGCAGAAGACATACCGGCCTCCTGCGCGGCATTTAAGTCTTTTTCATTTTCTGCTATCAGCATTTCTTTGCTGTTTACGAGATTGAGCGCCATCTGCTCCAGTGCCGCATTCTTTACTGGCGTATCAGCAACGGCCATCAGGCGTGATGCTTTTTTAGCATCACTCACAATTTTATCTATATAAGCTTTAACGTTCATATTTATAAGAAAGTAATAAAAACAGTGTGGCTATCAGTATCAAGCCCAAAGGCACCTGCCATGGGAATGGGCCATCAAACAAGAATGACTCCAACCCTCCGGATTCAGTTGGCTTTTCTGCCTTGTCACTCTCAGGTACTGAAATATTAAATTTGTATTTTTTGTAAGTAACTTCTCCCTCTCTGATATATCCATAGTTGTCCCTGGCTTCTCTCTCGATTTGTACCGGATCATCAACGAGCGCTTTATTTTCCTTTTTTAGTTTTTCGTTTATTTTGCTTAAAGAAGCGACCTTTTCGGCAAGAGCCATTTGCTTTGCCTCAAAAACTCTCCTTTCTTCCCTTTTTTGTGTAACGATAACAGAAAAAATAATTATTATCGAAGCTGCTATTGAAAAAGTAAAAAGGAAACGTCTTAGCATAGAATTTAGCTCCTTTCAGTCGCTAACTTCTTGGTTTTGCTTCGCAAAATCAGGAATTTAATCAGTGTAATCTGCGAAATCTGTGGTTACATGCTTTTCATTAATTAGTTTGCGAAGCTAAGTTCTTCAATGAAGCAGCGCCATAAACAGCATTATTACCGAGTTCTTCCTCAATCCTTAACAACTGGTTGTATTTGCATATACGGTCTGTTCTGGAAAGTGAGCCTGTTTTGATTTGC
>JBHHYW010000061.1:0-10489 GCA_046757745.1 Candidatus Scalindua sp. | reverse complement strand
GTTGTTTCTTATTGCAAGAAAAACACTTTGGGTTTCGCAATTTTTCTTAATCTCATGAGTCCAGAGATTGCTTTTCCTTAGATTGTTCTCTATCGTTATTTCTAATCCTCGTTTCAAAATGTTGTAACTCCTATTTCACATTGCACATAACCTTGTTCATGATAAAATTATTCTTTATTTACCACAAGTTCTGCAACCATTTTCAACAGGCCTTTCGGTTGGATGGGCTTCTCGATAAAATTATCAACCGGCAAAAAAGCCTCATCTTTTTCGGGTGAAAAGCTCATACCCTTTTTCTGTGATATTGCCGTAATCATCAGGATAGGAATTTTTCTGCAATGCTTGTATTCAGAATCCTGTTTTTCACTCCGTAGTTCATAAGCAACATGAAACCCTTCAGTATCTGTTTCCATCATTACATCAAGGATAATCAGATCCGGACTTTCCTCTCTTGCTTTTTGCAGTCCTTCCTTTCCGCAATTTGCAGTGATTACTTTATAGTCATTTGCTTCAAGAGGCATCCTCATCGCTTCAACAATATCAGGATCATCGTCAATGATTAATATCTTTTGATTTGCCATATAAATTAGCTCCTTTCTCTCGCTAATTTATGAATATTTTTGCTTTGCAAAAAAAACTTTCTAAAGCAGAATGTTCTTCCTCTCTTTCGAGAGGAATCCATATCCTGAAATCTCCACCCTGGCGGTCATGTCATGTCTAATGCAAATCCGCTTCGCTTAATCACAAAACCTTTTATTAAATATTTCTTTTCTTAACACTCCGAAGGAGTGTTAAACAGTCTATAAGGTGATAATTTCCGTTCAAAAAAACAAGAAATTGTCACTTTGTAGACTAAGTACAGTATTAATTATATCTGGCATTGCATCTCTTAACTCTTTAGAAGGTGTAATACCAT
The DNA here is from genome assembly GCA_046757745.1 of Candidatus Scalindua sp. Classification (GTDB taxonomy): domain Bacteria; phylum Planctomycetota; class Brocadiia; order Brocadiales; family Scalinduaceae; genus Scalindua. Next base: position 9,573 of record JBHHYW010000061.1, on the reverse strand, counting down.
AATTTATTGTCTTTGGTTGAACTCCCACAATTTCTATCTCAGGGGGATTATCAAGCAGTTCTACCATTTTAATTACTTCCATGAGATCAGTATCATGTAATGAATACTTCTTCTTCTGGTAGATTGAACGGACGTCTTCAGGATTAAAAGTGGTAATAGTTCCGGGTGCTTTACCTGTGTCTACCGCATCAATAAAAACAACCATTTTTGCTCCATGCATCAGGTCGGTTAGTTTAAAACCTCCTGTACCACCATCATATATTTCTACATTCTGTGGGAGTTTCTGTCTTTCAAGTTCATTTATTACGTGTATGCCTATCCCTTCATCCATCAGTAATAAATTGCCAACTCCGATAATTACTACTTTGTTGTTTTTATTCATTTACAAACTTTACCTTCATCAAGTGTGAAGAGCATGATATACAAGGGTCGTATGCCCTTACAAGCATTTCTATATCAAGGATTATCTCTTCCTTTTTCTTATTTAGTACTTGTGGAATCAACGATCTTAAGTCGTTTTCTATATTAGCAAGGTTTTGAGCTGTTGGAATTACATAATTAGCATATGTAATCTTACCATTATCATCCATTTTGTGCTCATGGTATAATGTGCCTCGTGGAGCTTCTGTCGCACCCACACCTCTTCCCTTTTCCGGTAATAATTCTACTTTTTCGTCACTCAATCCATCTGAAATCAGATCATCAATCAGGTTGATACTGTCTTCAAAACAATGCACGGTTTCAACTACCTGTGCGATATTGTTCATATATGGATTGTAACAGGGGTGTTTCAGTCCCATTTCCTCTGCTGCCTCTTTAGCCTTCGGGTGCAGTTGTTCGTAGTTGTTGTTAAATCTTGCAAGCGCTCCTACCATATATGAGTTTCTATTAGACTTTGCATGCTTTGCTGTAGAGTGAGGGACTATGAACTCTTTTACCCTGTCAAGATAGTCCACAGGTGCTGTTTCACCGTTGTGGTCACTTGATTTAATGCTGCCGCCATAAAGAGCATATTCATCAGGACTGGTAAGTGAGATGTATTCTGTTTCTCTTTCGAATTCAGGGGCCTTTAAGTCTTTGAAAAATTTTATAGTTTCTTCAATATCTGACCTTGATTCTACAATTCTCTTTTTAAAAGCAGCCAGATCTTTTAATTCAGGGCTTTTTGAAAAACAACCTACTTTCAGTGTAATAGGGTGGATGTGCCTGCCGCCTACCAATGCACATAAATCGTTGGCAAGGCTTTTAAGTTGCATGCCTCTTAAGACGTCGCCTTTGTTGTCTTTTACCATACCAAATACGCTGCCCACTCTAAAGAAGTCCGGTGCTGTCAGGAAATAGACATGGAGTATGTGGCTTTGAATAAATTCTGCGTTAAGTAATAGTTTTCTCAATCTTATTGTTTGTATAGATGGCTCAAATCCGAGTACTGATTCTATGGCCTTTATTGATGTTGTGGTATGGGTAACGGCGCAGATACCGCATATACGTGATGTAATATGAGCAACCTCCTTATACGTCCTACCGAGCGCCACAGCCTCGAAAAACCGCGGAGATTCTATTATGTCCATCCGCAGTTCTCGAATCTTTCCTTCCTTGACGTCGATGATTATGTTTCCGTGTCCTTCGACTCGTGTTATATGTTCAATACCTACGTGAAAATCATGCATTCAATCTTTCCTGATGAATTTGTCGTTCCCACGCAGAGCGTGGGAACGAGTAAAACTATATAAATCCACAATCCGAAATCCGCAATTAGATTATTCATACTTCTCTTTACTATTTCCACCAAACAACATGTATTGTGAAATAGCTTCATCAACGGTCAATCCGTGTTCGCTTAACAGGTTCTTGTGAGAGGAGAGGTTCGGGTCATCAATTAAACCGCGGCAGCCAACACATCCATCATTATAGGTAGGGCAGATAGCCTTACACCCGGCCCTTGTAACTGGCCCCATGCAGACAATGCCTTTTTCGAATAGACAGACGTTTTCTTTCATCTGGCATTCGACACATACCGGATAATCGGGTATACGGGGCTTTTTCCCAAGCAATATTGCCTTGGTTACCTCAACAAATTCATCTTTGTCAATAGGGCACCCTTGTATCCAGTAATCGACTTTTATTACGGCCTCAATAGGCCTTGCAGGGATAGTATCAAAGTTATCTGCCATTTCACCATAAACAATTTCTTTAACCTTTTTCATCTCGAATTGATTCTTCAGACAATTAATACCTCCGATTGTGGCACATGCACCCAAGGCAATAACTGTCTTTGCAGTTTCGCGTATTTTCTTAATCCGTTCAATTTCAGAAGTTGTTGTGATGCTGCCTTCTACAAACGCAATGTCGTAGTCTTCGCTTTTTTCACTCATCGCTTCTCTGAAAGATACAATGTCTATTAAATTTACGAGTTCTAGAAGTTGTTCCTCAATGGTAAGAACAACTAATTGACAGCCTTCACAGCTTGTAAAAGAGAAAAAAGCTACTCTTGGTTTGGTCATATAGCCTCCGAAAGAAATTTCAGGGTATGATAGCTGAATTCAGGCCCGTCCAGGCAGACGTATACTCCGTTGATCTGACAGTGTCCACATTTTCCAATACCGCATTTCATGCGCCTCTCCAATGACATGATAATATGATCTTCAGATATCTGTTTTGTCTGAAGCTCAAGCAGAACGTATTTATACATTACCGGCGGTCCCACAACCAATGCATAGGTATTAGTTGGCTCCAGATCTAAAGGCGGAATAAGTCTTGTGATAACTCCTGATTTGCCTGGCCATTTATCATCCGGTTTGTCAAGCGTAATATCTAATTCTATATCTTTTCTTGTTTTCCAGAGTTCAAGTTCCTCTGTAAACAAAATCTCTCCGGGATTCTTTGCACCGTACAGAATAGTTATCTTTGCAAAGTCATCTCTTTTCTGAAGTACATAATTGATCAGTGAGCGCAGAGGTGCCAATCCCAGCCCGCCGGCTATAAATAAAAGATCTTTTCCCTTCATTTCTTCTACCGGAAAACCATTGCCCAGAGGTCCTCTAATACCTATGTATGAACCTGCTTCTAATTTATGAATAGCTGATGTAACATCTCCGGCTTTTCTGACACATAAACCAATAGTATCTTTGTTAAAAGGAGAGGACGATATTGATATAGGGGCTTCGCCTATACCGAAAGCAGAAAGCTGGATAAACTGTCCCGGAATAAATTCAAATTCCCTTGTTTCCTTTATCTTTAATTCAATATACTTTTCCATTTCCGTTAGCTGTCGCGTACTTATAACCTCGGCAATTTCCGGAAGAAATATAGAATTATTATTCATCATGATTCCTTTTGTTTTTGATTACGGCATTAACTGTTTCTACTAAATCAATATTAACCGGACACGACCTTGTGCACCGTCCGCATCCGACACAAAAAGACGCATTATGCCTGGTCATTAAGTAGTTAAATTTCCTGTTAAACCTATGTCTTAATCTTTGCCCCCTTGTTGACCGGAAGTTCTCTCCGGTAGATACAACTGCAAAATCTTTTAAAGTACATGCATCCCACTCACGACATCTTTCTCCTGATGTCATATTTAAATCCATGCAGTCGTAAACATCGAAGCAATAGCAGGTGGGACAGACGATATTACAGCGTCCACATCCAAGACATCTGTCATTTAATTCATCCCATACAGGGTCATTGTCTGCATTTTTAAATATAAGAGGCAGATTAGAAATATCTGTTTTTATCTTATTTTCGAACTTGCCCTCTCGATCATTCCTCAATCTCAAAAATCTCTTCCTGTCTTCTTCACCTACGTCTGTATATTTAGAGTATTTCCTTACTATTTCCTCTCCCTGCAGTGTTTTAATTGAGGTGTAAAAATAATCACCTATGTCCGTCATCATAATATCATAGCCGTCATCTACGTCCAAACACCCTACGCTTGCGCAGTGAGCGTGTTCATAGCACGGTTCAAGGCAGTCCATGCCAATGATAACGGTGTCCTTCCGTTTTTGAGTATAGTTCTTGTCCTCGTGGTCAGCAGTAAATATCTTGTCCAGCAGGCTGATTCCATGAATATCACAGGGCCTGACACCGAATAGTATCTGCTTCCTGGACTCAATTACCGGTTTGACGTCAGGAAGTGGTTGCGTATCAAAACGTAACAGAGTTTCCTGTTGAGGGAATAGATATTTCTTGGGTGGTAGAATGGTTGGTATGTAATCTTTCAGGGGGTCAGAGAATTCATCTATTTCGTCAAAGACATAGAAGCCTTCTTCCTTTTGCCTGACTCCATAAACGGTGAAAGTTTCTTTTAAATTACTACAAAATGTACCTATGCCTTTTTTACAAATAAGGATATCATTCAATTGTAGCGACCATGTAGTTAACCAATGTTTTTGGTGATAAAAATTGTGTTAATTTACTTTATTCTAAAGAATCTTGTCAGATACTGTGTTCCAACAGGATTTTTTCGATTGTTTGACGAATAGCAGTATCTGTGTCAGGTACAATTATGTTGTTTATACTAATTGTTGGATAGGACTCAATGCCGCGTTCTCTTGCGTGTTGTTGGTCTTTAGCGATCTGTTGATCAATCTCGATACTGTTAATATATACATTAATTTGCTGCGGAATCTGATCGTATTGGGCAACAAGATTAATGAGAGTGCGCCAATCCCATGGCCCATTATGTTTGATCATGGCTTCCTGAATTGTACTGAAATTTCCTCTAAAACGCGCATATTCTGCGATTTTAATTGCGCGTTGAGCCTCCCTTGTCAATCCCGGCGGGCGTAGTACAACTCGTCTCTGATGAAGATCTGAAGAGACAGTCCTGGCCAGATTCCATACTTTATATATATTTGGATTTGTGTAGTCGGCAAAGACATCTATTATGATGGGGCTATCAAGGTTCATCACAATTTCACCGGTCTCCTTTCCGGATTCAAGACTTTCCAGAATATAACTGATTTCGGCCTTACCGGCGCTGCATCCAAAGCATGCAGGGAGATTGGAACTGCCCGGCAGGTATTTACCGCATTGGCAAGGGCATTTGCGATTGGCGAGAATTTCGTCGGCTAACTCGATGAATTCATTCTGGTTGGCTGTGGTTGTTTCCTCTTCCTCAGCTTCACATTCCGGATAAATTGCTTGTGTAACCGGCAATACTTCAAAAACGTAGATTGCGATTATCAATAATAAGAAAGTGCGCAAAGAATGCTTTATAAGAGTATTTAAGAGATTGTAAGATTTAATCTTCATATTAAACTTGTGGATGCCATTAAATTCGTATTATCTTACGCAAAAGCGGATATATAATCAAGAAAGTATTATGTGGATGTTAAAAATATGTGGAGTCTTTGAGAATAGCGTTGCTCAAAATGCAGCTAAGTGAGATTATGGAGCGCTGATATACGCTGAAAACAAAAGCGAAAGAAAAAAGAGGTTTAACCACGAAAAGACATGGAAAATCACAGGAAAAACATGGATTGAATTATTTGTCATTATTCACGTTAACTGACCAAGGTGTATCACCTTCGAGTGGAAGGAATGTGAAGCGCTGAGGGTTAAACTCGAACAATATCATTGAGGTAAAATCATGAGAGAGTATTCCGTTAAACGTCCAATAAAACGTCCACCAACTCATCCAGGTGAGATTTTGTGTAAAGATGTGATTCCAAAGCTTAGGATATCAGTCAGCGAAGCAGCCAGGCGACTGGGCATATCCCGACAGCAATTATACCGCATCTTGTCATGTACCCAACCAATCACAACTGAGATGGCGCTCAGAATTGGCAGATTTACGGGTAACGGGCCAGGGTGCAGCAGGCATATGATTTGTGGTACGCTGAAGAGCAGATGAAAGACGAACTGTCCAGGATAGAGTCTGTTACATCAGTTTGAACTGTGTGATTAGGCCTGATGGCCCGTCACGCCCTGCCCAAGCGAAGACTTGGTCTTGGCCGGGATGCGACTCTGCCGAGGCGGACGGGCGCTCTGCGGTCTGGGCCAGGGATTGATCATTTGTCAAATAAATAAGTGTCTGTTCCAATACTGTTCGATCCATATCCAATCCTAACTCAATGTATTCCTGGGGAATTTGATCTTTTGCCGTTTCAATAAACTTCTTATGCTTCTCGAAATGTGCTTTTATCTTTACGTCCGCTTCATCTTGAGATTTCTCCTTAATTTGACGAGCAAATAATTCGGTGTAGGTTTCTTTGTTAGACAAAAAATTAGAAACCATTATTTGGTCTACTAAACTCAATTTGGTTATCTCAGTATGTTTATTCTTCAGTTTTTGCAAAGTCGCTAAATCCGCATCAAGTTTCTTCAGTTCTTCTTGTGCCTTAGTCAACATTTCTTTAATAGTTCTGATTTTCATCCAAAATACCTCTGCATAAGGGCGTTGAAGTGGTTGTCCATTTCGTCTAGTGACGCGCGCATTTTTTGTTTTGTTTGTTCGACCTGCTCAACGATTGAAGCGAATTTGTTTTGTAAATCTGCGGGAGGCAAAATAATATTGATATCCTGTAATTCCTGTGCATTAATATTTGCCATACCAACAATATTTTTACACATGTGCGAAAATTTAGATTTTCCATAGCTAGAATTCAAGAAATAAGATACATAAACAGGATTTGCCTTTTTCTTATCAAACCGACAACGTATCAAATATCCCGCATACACCATTACTTGGTCGCTATTGAAAACCGCTGTCTTTCCAACAAGCTCTTTGCTGTTAGTACGATTAAAAAGTAAGTCCCCCTTTTTAACTGTGTATTTCTCAATTTCATTCGTTTCTAAATCAATATATTTTAAATCAGTAAAATTCCACTCTCCAGAATACGTAATGTTATTCATTCTCAATATAGGAAATTGCCCCTTTCTTATATTTGCTTTTTTACTCGTTCCATACTTTACATCGACAACTGTCTCTCTTATAGGAACTACATCAAATTTCTTTTCATTCCTCAGCGGATCGCCGAACATTTCGAAAAAGACAGATTTAAGATAATCATCGAGAAGTTTGAGCTGCTCTTTGCGTTTTTGGCGGAGGGTGTCGGCTGTGTCGAGAATACGCACAATTTGTTTTTGCTCTGACAATGACGGCATAGACATCTTTACTTTATCCACAAAAGACCTAGAAATACCACCCACAGTAGCTCCACGAAAATCTTTTAAAACTTGGTTGTTTCCGTATGAAGATATCAAGAAATAAAAAATGTATTTTGGTAATGCCTTATTTGAATCAATTTCAATTCTAAAAACATGCTCATTAATACATGCCTTTTCAAACTCAGACATCCAGATAGCAACCTTTCCTGTAGTTGCTCCATCTTTGACAATCAGGACATCTTGGTCTTTTAAAATTCCTGATTTCAACTGATCATAAAAACTTTGCTCTATATATTTAGGCTTACTAAAGACAATACGTCCTTCATAACTTAAATGCTCTGCCCCTAAGCTAGGAATACCTTCAGTAGTAGATGCTCCACCTTTAGGTCTAGACCCACTTTCTAGCTTTGCTATGACTTCTTTTATACAAATTTTGCTCATCTTTTTATCTTCTTCAAAATATCTAAATTATCATTAATCGATTGTTCAAGCTTCTCAATCCTCCCCAAAATTACTTCCGGCTTGTCGTACTTTGGCGGGGTGTAGTCAATCTCTTTATAGCGGTTGATACTCAGGTCATAGTTGTTGTCTATGATTTCATTCACCGGCACAAAGAAGTGTTTCTTTTTTCTGGATTCCCGATCGGAGTCGGGAATGACATGTGTGCGAGTCTTCCACTCCTTTACTATGTCAGGAAGATCGTTTGCTTCTACTTTGTCGCGTTTGTCATCCAGTGAATAGCCGTCTGCTTGCATATCCTAGAACCAGACACGTTCGGTTGTGCCGCCTTTAACGAATACAAGAATTGCAGTGCTGACTCCCGCATATGGTTTGAATACGCCTGAAGGCATGGAGACAACTCCCTGAAGTTCACAATCTTTAATAAGCATTTCCCTTAAACTCTTATGCGCGTTTGAGGAACCAAATAACACTCCGTCCGGTACAATCACGGTCGCGCGTCCGCCGATCTTGAGTGAATTGATCATGCGGTTAACGAAAAGGAGTTCTGTTTTCGTAGTCTTGATCGAGAGGTTTTCGTTGATATCACCTTTATCTATACTGCCCTTAAAGGGGGGATTGGCAAGGATCACGTCATATTGATCATCTTCATTGTATTTTTTTTGAGAGTGTATCGCTGCGTTCAATATTCGGGTGGGTGATTCCATGGAGCAATAGGTTCATCAGGCCGATACGCACCATCGTGGTATCAAAGTCATAACCGAAAAAGGTTTTTTCCCTGAGTGCCATCCATAAACGTTTATCGGCGAGCTTATCGCCAAAACCGCGCTCAAAACCATCTGCATCTTTTGTGATAAGTTTTTTGGTGGTATGGGTTGTCAAGATATATTGATAGGAACCGAGTAAAAAACCTCCGGTGCCGCAGGCGGGGTCCCCGATTGTCTCGCCAATCTTCGGGCTTACCAGTTCGCACATGAGCTTAATGATATGCCTTGGGGTGCGGAACTGTCCGTTTTTGCCGGAAGTAGAAATCTCGGATAGTAAAAACTCGTACATATCTCCCTGTGTGTCATGAAATGTCTGCCCGGATTGCGTCTGTTTTTCGATCTCTGCGTACAGCGCGTCAATAATGCTTACGGCCTCGATAAGCAGTGACGGCTTGGGAATGATGAAGATTGCGTCCGCCATGTATTTTGCAAACACGCTCTCTTTGCCGTTAAGGGATTCGCAATCCCACCACTCCAGAAGTTATCCCAGAGCCGGTTTATTAATGATTTCATCTTTGGTGTTAACATTCTTCTCCTTTGTCACACCTGCGAAAGCAGGTGTCCAGTTTTATGTAGTGATTTCATAATATAAATCTTTCCATTCAGGATTATGTTTCTCTATCAATTCTATTTTCCATGAGCGCTCCCATTTCTTAATGCATTTTTCTCTATGTATTGCTGCTTTTACATCGGAAGTAGACTCAAAATGGACAAGGCTATGTACCCTATACTTTTTAGTAAACCCTTCTACTAAATTATTTTTGTGCTCATAAACACGACGAATTAAATCATTTGTTACTCCAACATATAAGGTACCATTCCTTTTGCTTGCCAATATGTAAACATAATACTGTTTCATATCCTGTTTCTGCGTCCCTGCCGAAGTTTACCCGGTTCATGGATGCCTGCTTTCGCAGGCATGACAACGATGAGAGTACTCCTAAGAAAGCAGGGAAAGGAAAGACATTTACTCATCACACCATTTCCTGCATAAGCTGTAATATCTCATCTCTTTCATTTGGTTCGAATATTTCTCTAACGGAATTTGACGCTTTTATCTTAATTCTTTTTTCTCTGCCATTTGGCATTTCGTCCTTTACCTGTACTGGCAATAATGCCTTCATCACGTAACTGGCGAAGAACACGGCGCACCATATCTCTACTTGTACCCGCACACTCACGTTCAATTTCAGATATGGAAAACGGCCCTATTTCCCGCTCAACAGCTTTT
>JBHHYW010000060.1:0-10578 GCA_046757745.1 Candidatus Scalindua sp. | reverse complement strand
ATACAAATTAACGTTAATACCTTCCAGTCTCAGGGAACAATTGCCAGGACAATTATAACAGGGAAAATCAATACTGACAGGAAGAAGGCTACAAAAGTCAAGGAGGAAGACGTTAATGAAACAAAGCTCAACACTGTTAGAGAATATTTGAAGACATTGTCAATTGAAGGTGAAGCATATATACAAAAGGAAAATTATAGAGACTATACATACCCGCTTTCTTACATTGCCACATTACCTTCCGCCGAAATAGTCAAGCAAATGGAAGGGGATGGCGGAATGATCAATATGTTAAGAATGGATTTCGGTGACGTTAAAATGATACCCATAACTGATGAAAAGGGGCCGGAAATAAAACTGGAAAGGGCAAGGGAAAGGACCTCATTTAATAAGATAATTACAAAAGTTGTCAACGGACTGGTTACATATTATCGGGGACTTGCCATAGTCAATCCGGTTGCTAAATTCAGAGCCCCTGCAAACCCTGTGATTTCTCCTGCAAAATAACTACCCTATGGACTCTTCATTCCGCATCGTAAGAAACAGCTACCCGCATATCATGTTTCTTTTAGTACTGACATCAACGCTCTGGAGTTGTTCCAGTCATTCCAACATATCAGACAATATTACAATAACATACGAAATAAATATACACGACAAAAAACCTCGTGTAGAAGTTGCATTTACACAAAAAGAACGTACAATAGGCTTAATGTTTCGGGACAAATTAGACAACGACCACGGTATGTTATTTATCTATCCACAGGAACAAAATTTGTCATTCTGGATGAAAAATACAAAAATCCCTCTTTCTATTGCCTTCATAAATTCCAGCGAAACAATTACACAGATAGAACCGATGGCTCCATACAGTTTATCAAGCCATACATCAAAGGTTAAAGTGAGGTTGGCTCTTGAAATGGAAGAAGGCTGGTTCAGAAAAAACGGAATTACGGTTGGCAGTAAGGTCGATTTTCCAACTGAAATTAGAAACTTGAAAGCAGAGTAAGTAAGTAAAACTCGCTACCGCCAGTCGTTCATCAACGTGAGTTGGCTCCTATCGGAATGTTTTGAAATTCCTAAGGAAATTATGAAAGCAATTATATTTGATCTTGATGATACGCTATACGATTGTACCGGCTCGCTGCTTGAAGCATCACGAAAACGTGCTGCAAGAGCAATGGTTAATGTGGGACTGCCGTGCACAGAAGAAGAAGCATATTTATTGCAAAAAAAATTATCAGAGATGCATGGTCCCTATTATCCTGTTTTCAATGAAATATCAAATAAGTTTAATATGGGCCATGAGCTTGTGCGCTCCGCCCTGAAGGCGTATAACAGCAATGAAGTGACCGATATACAACTCTTCCCGGATGTTGTACCCACTTTAAAAAAACTGGCGCAAGAGAAATACAAACTGTTTTTGCTGACAATAGGAATTTATGAAAGGCAATATAAAAAAATAGAACTGCTTAACCTGAAGCCTTACTTTGACGAGATAATAATTAATGACCAGGAAGTTGGCCTGTTAATGGAGGACTGCTTTGAGGCAGTTGTCAGAAAGTATTCATTGTCTCCACAGAATGTCGTTGTCGTTGGAGACCGGGTGAGGGGAGAGCTTAGAATTGCAAAATCCAAGGGAATGATAACAGTGCAAATGTTACACGGAAGGTTTAAGGATGAAACGGCCTATGACAGTTCAAATAAGCCGGATTACAAGATAAAAAGATTTTTCCAACTGCCTACTTTGCTCAAATTGAAGGATATAGGAAAGACACATGACAATTTAAAGATATTGGCTCTTGGCGGAGGCACCGGGCTTCCAATTGCACTTGAAGGATTGAAAACATACAGCGAAAACCTGACGGCAATTGTAACAGTTACCGATTCCGGTAGAAGTTCCGGCCTCATAAGAGAGCAATACGGTATATTACCTCCCGGAGACGTAAGAAACTGTCTGGTCGCGCTTTCAGAAACAGAAGAACAGGAAAAGGATTTATACCAGCTTTTTCAATATCGGTTTAATAAAGGTTCGCTTAACGGAATGAGCCTTGGTAATCTATTGATGGCTGCATTAACGGATATAACAGGCAGTTTTGATCAGGCTATAAAAAAAGCAAGTAAAATTCTGACGATCAAAGGAAGAGTCTTGCCTTCCACACTCACAAGTACTCATATTTGCGCAGAATTAAAGGACGGCTCGGTTGTAGAAGAAGAGTTTAATGTCCGCGCACCTCGAAAAGCGCCTATCGAAAGGGTCTTTCTAAAATCAAATGATATTGAATGCCCACCAGAAGCAATCAGTGAAATCGAAGAAGCAGACATAATCGCAATCGGACCGGGAAGTCTTTACACAAGCGTCATAAGTAACCTTCTTGTAGGTGGCATAAAGGATGCGCTACAGAGGACAAAAGCCTTAAAGATATACCTGTGTAATATCGTCACACAGCCAGGACAAACAGATAATTACACCGCATCGGACCATGTTAAGGCAATTATAAAGTATCTTGGAGAGGGAATTCTGGATTATGTGCTTGTCAACAACAATTTTCCACGTGAAGAAATAATCGAAAAATATAGAAAGGAAGATGCTGATATTGTAACCCTTGATGAAAGTTTAGAGAAAAATAATGTAGTAATAAAGGTTGCTGATTTAATTGAAAATATTGAACAAAAAAGAGTATTATGGGAAAAGCAGGACTTAATAAGACATGACCCTGAAAAGCTGGCAGATGCTATATGCAGTGTATATGCACAATAACCACTGTTACACAATTAACGCCATTAAAAACACCTCAAACTCCTAAGCCTATGTTTCTCATTTCGGACAGGATTAAGGCAATCATATTTGATCTGGACGACACTTTATACGATTGCAGTGGAACGCTGGTTTTGAAAAGCAAAAGACTTGCCGCTAAAATCATATCGAAGGCGATCAAATGCTCTGAAACAGAGGCGTTAAGATTACAATTAGAACTCGAAGGCCGTTTTGGCCCAAAAGCTGATATCCCCCATGAAATTGCAAATCAATACAACCTTCCCGAAGATTTCTGTGAGGAAATTTCTAATATCATTAATACACTGGGGGTAGAGGGCGCCACTTTATTTCCTGACGCGATGGCATCAATTGACGAATTAAAAAGAACTGGCTATAAGCTCTTCCTTGTTACATTTGGCAATAGGGAGATGCAGGAAAAGAAGATAAGAGCCCTTGGCCTTGAAAGGGCATTTGATAAAATAATAATAACAGATAATCCCCTGGGAAAAGAAAAATGTTTTAGAGAAATTTTAACCATGTATGATTTAGAGCCGGAACAAGTCCTTTGTGTCGGAGATAAAATTAAAGACGAAATAGAAGTGGGGGGGAAACTTGGTATGCATACTGTATTAATAAAACACGGCAGGCATTACAATTTTTACAAATCTGAAATCACTGAAAACGCGCCTTATACGTTTATTACTAAAATTTCGGATCTTTTGAGGGGTGACAAAAATTAGTAATAGCGTTGGACAACTGATTATCTTCTTCATATAATCAGGCCTTCTTATCTTTATCAATTATCTCGGCAGGGATTGTGTCTACTCCCGGCCAGATTTTCCTTCCGGGATAGATCGTTGTATTTATGCCGGTATGAACGTTGTCCGCAATTATAGCTCCAAATTTCCTTCTACCAGTATCAACCAGTTTCCCCTTCACAACAGATATCACATTCTCGTTATCATGTTTTAAGTTCGCCGTTATTGTTCCGGCGCCTAAATTACTATTCTCTCCAATAACACTGTCTCCAATATAAGAGAGATGCGGGACTTTTGCATTATCCATAATTACGCTGTTTTTTACCTCTACGGCCTGCCCGATATGGCAGCCGTTTCCGATAGAAGTGTTTCCTCTTAAATAACAATTAGGGCCTATGAGGCAGTTTTCACCGATAATCACATTTCCTTTTATATATGTTCCTGACAAAATCTCCGTGCCTTTTCCTGCTTTTAGCTTTCCTTTTACGGTAATATTCTTTTCTACTTTTCCTTTTATATCATTTCTTATTTCTGAAACCAGGATGCTGTTTACTTCAATTAAATCCCATGGATATCCCACAGATAGCCAACGTCCTTTTACATTTTCACATACGACTCTCTCTTTTTTAATAAGCGCATTTATATAGTCAACTATTTCATATTCTCCCCTTTGGCTTTTTCTGAGCTTAAATTCATACACTGATTTATCAAAAACATATAATCCTGTATTAGCTATATATGAAACAAACTTTTTGGGTTTTTCAACAACCTTTTTGACCTCTTTGCCTTTTACAACAAATACACCAAACCTGCCCGGATCTTCGACCTTACATCCCAGGACAGAATATTTATGTTTCAAACATGCCCTTATGTCTTTCCTGTAAAAAATATCGTCACCGCCTATAACTATAAACTTGTCCTTAATCAATTTTTCAACATACTTCAGGGCATGCCCAGTACCCAACTGTACCTTCTGCTCTACATATCTTATATTTAATCTGCCATACTTGCGGCCTATTTCCTCTATTATCATCTCTTTCTTAAAACCAACTATTATGATAACTTCACCAACCAATCCCTGCAGGGCATCTAAATTATGTTTTATTATCTCTTTATTCATTACCTTGAGTAATGGTTTAGGTTTGGTTAATGTCAACGGCCACGTCCTTGTGCTCTTTCCGGCGGCCATTATTACGGCTTGTATCATATCAGGCACCTATCTCTTTCTGGATAGCTTTCGCAATACCATTTGCTGTTTTTTGAATTTCTCTCTTATTCTCACCTTCAATCATAATTCTACATAGATTCTGTGTCCCAGAATACCGGACAAGTACTCTTCCTTTTTCCCCCAATTTCGATTCGGCGTCCTTAATATTTTTATTTACTTTCAACTTGTCAATATCTTTCTTCTCCTTTACATCAACATTAACAAGCACCTGCGGCAGTGATTTCATACACTCTGCCAGCTTACTCAACTTTTCGCCTCTTTCTTTTATAATTCTCAATAATTGTAAAGCGGATACCATTCCATCTCCTGTCGTTGTATAATTGGAGAATATTATATGTCCGGATTGTTCTCCTCCTAAAACATATCCTTTCTTCCTCATCTCATCAACAACATATCTATCACCAACCTTTGTCTTAACAACTTTTATCCTTTCCTTTGCCATAGCAATATCAAAGCCTTTATTAGCCATGATAGTAACAACAACACTGTTTTTTCTAAGAGTCCCCTTTTCTTTCATGTTAATAGCACATATTGCAATTATGTGGTCACCATCAACACTTTTTCCTTTTTCATCACAAACTATAACCCTGTCAGCATCGCCATCTAACGCTATCCCAATATGAGCTTTTTCTCTTTTTACTACTTCCATCATCTTTTCAGGATGCAATGCGCCACAATCCAGATTTATGTTCAATCCGTCCGGCCTGTCATTTAACACAATAACGTCTGCTCCCAGCTCACGTAATATATGTGGCGCAGTATTATATGCAGCGCCATTGGCACAGTCCAGTATAACTCTTAATCTTTTCAGGCTCATGCTCTCTACAGAAGCCTTTACAAACTCTATATATCTTCCCTTGGCATCGTCAACCCTATGTGCCTTCCCGATCAAATCGCCTTTTATATGTTCTGTCTTTATTTTTCCAGATAGAACATATTTTTCAATCTCATCCTCAACATTATCAGACAACTTATGTCCATTTTCACTAAATATCTTTATTCCATTATCTTCAGCAGGATTGTGTGAAGCGCTTAGAACAATACCGGCATCTGCATTTAACGATTTAGTTAGATGTGCAATGGCGGGTGTCGGCACAGGGCCAACAAGTAAAACATCCGCACCTACTGATACAATGCCGGATGCCAGGGCGTTTTCAATCATATAACCACTCAATCGGGTATCTTTTCCTATAACAAATTTAGGTTTTTTCTTTTCGCATTTTTCTTTGAAAACATGAGCAGTCGCTTTTCCGATACTTAATACCATTTCAGGAGTCATTGGAAATACATTCGCTACTCCCCTTATTCCATCTGTTCCAAATAATTTTCCCATTTATATTCGCCTGTTTAAAGGTTAAAGACCGAAAGGCTGGCAAGAGAGTGATATGGAGGCTAAAGGCCGGATATCGAGAGTGAATAACAGCAAAGAAGAAAAAAGCTTGTTTGACAGGCACTTGATTAGGACAAGTGACTGTCAAACAGTTGCTCAGATTAAAACTACTCACCGCTTAAAAGCGCTTATACAATAGAGTCACCACATAATTATATTTTTGCTTGAAGGTGTGAGGTCCACGACAATATTGATAAGATTCAAACCATATCCTTGAATTTCTTGCCTACTTTAAAACCTACTGTTCTGCTGGCTTTGATCTTAATTGTTTCTCCGGTTTGGGGGTTTCTTCCAGTTCTGGCTTTCCTTTTCTTTACCGAAAAAGTACCAAATCCTATCAGCTGAACGCTTTTATCTTTTTTGACGCCCTTACTGATACCACATAATACAGCATTTACAGCTCTCTCCCCGTCAGCCTTTGATGTACCCAACTCTTTTGCTACAGCTTCAACTAAGTCCTGCTTATTCATAAAACCCCCCTTTCTAAAAAGGAAAAAACCCAAAAAACTATATCGTTAACAACTCCCATTACATTGCCATACCAATTATTTTACCTTCAAATACAAGTTTGCCATTTGTTATTCCCTGAGTATCAAAGATAGCTCTTCTAGCTCTTAATTCTATATTCTTCGCAATAATAATCAGCTTATCACCAGGGAGCACTTGACCTCGAAACTTAACCTTCTCAATGCCGCCAAAGCCAAAAAATTTATCACTTTGCAGAGAGCTTTTAAAATAATAGGTACAAAGCTGTGCAGCTGCTTCCACCATCAATACACCAGGGAGAAGCGGGCGGCCGGGAATATGCCCACGTACCCAAAACTCATCATCTTTTACGTCCTTATATCCAATAATTATTTTATTCTCAGGATCACATCTAATTATTCCATTTAACTGCTCCATCTCATAACGATGTGGAACTAAGGCCCTGATTCCTTCAATATCCACCAATACATCATTTAAATCAATTGTATCTATATCTACTAGGAATTCTTGTGGCATTGCAAAATACTATTATCAAGACATATCTTTGTCAATAAAAAATTATATTTGATAAAGGGATAACAACAAGCAAGTTATCGCCTGCGCTGAACTATTGCGAAAATGGTAAAAGATATGGTAGCGGTGCAGGGACTCGAACCCCGGACTTACGGATTATGATTCCGCCGCTCTAACCAACTGAGCTACACCGCCACAAAGAAAGGATATATTGTTAAAGATAACGGATATCAATTTTTCTGCATTATATATCCTATAGACCAAGTCGTCAATTTGTAATTGCAACACCGAATAATGGTTGAGGCAAGAGGAACAAACCCTGCCTCTAAGTTGAGGCTGACCGGAAGACGTATGTGCTATCTTCTCACCTTTTCTATTTCTTTCTTAATCGTTTTGACCTTCGGGCCAAAGCTACTTCTGCCATATTGTTCCAATAATTTATCATACTTATAACTCCTTGCGGAAGCCAGCCCTAAACCATCTCCCTGTACCCCGTATTCATAAACCATAATTACCTCCTGTTTCGTATCAACCAGATAGAAAGGCTCTCTATTATTTTGCTGACTACCTACCACTGCAAATACGTGCCTTGCACCCGCTCCACCATCACCCTGGGCAATGACATAATCTGGAGAAGTTTTAATAAGTACAAGCAGAAGCAACACTATAATAATGCCCAGCAGGATTGTATTTAGTCCATATTTCTTAAGCATGTTTACAACCTCCAAAGTTTATGTCCACATTTTAGATGTTTGTAAATTTCTTTTAAACCGCGTTTCTCTGCCTCCAAAAAGGAAAATTGCTCTTAATTTCCATACGTCGGAAATCTGACTTCTACTTCTCTCTTCTCCTTTGCAAAGGCACGCGCCTCCTCCTCTTTTCTTATCAAGATGGTAGGTCTTATGAGTATAACCAGATTGTCTGCAAGCTTAATATCTCTGTCAATTGTATCGCTGGAAAATAATCTTTTTACAATAGGAATCTTGGAAAGTATAGGAACCCCTTTTGATGTCTTTGCCTCTGTGCTTTTGCCCAAACCGCCAATCATAAGGATCCCCTTATCAGGGACGCAAACCGTAACTGATAATTCCTGTTTAGTGGTAATTGGTAACTGTATTATATTTGTGGCAAGTGATCCTGCATCCGATCCTCCCGTACCAGCCGCAACGGTTTGAAAATTTTTAGTTGTATCAGGAGTATTTAACTCCACTTGTGTAATAACTGGATGAACCTCAAGGTATACATATTTCCTGTCGGCGCTGACGATAGGCCTCACATTAAATGTGGTGCCATCGTCTATCTCCTTTATCACTGGCTCAGGTGTCTGGCTTACAATATTGAATTTCTCTATATAACTGAATGTTTTAACCACTTTAATTGTCCCTCTCTGGGTATTTGACAGGGTTATCTTTGGAGCGGTTACTGTCTCTGCCTCATCACTCTCCTGCACGGCTTTCAGAAATCCTTTAAGAAAGAAACTATCAAAAATCTGGTAAGTAAGATTTAATCCTGATGAACCGGCAGCCCCCGCCACACCGGTGGCGACTCCCGTATCCGAAAATGTTTCACCTGTTGCAGAAAAAACACCGGAAACTAGTTTACCGGAGGAGGTTTGACCGGGAGTATCTCCAACGTTTTTGGAAGTATGCTCCCTGGTCGCATCAAAATCTATAATATTATGTCCAAATGTTTCAAGAAAATTGTCAGAAACGGCGATGAAACGTGCTTCAATGCTTATCTGAAGATCTGCCGCAGACCTCAAGGCGGCAAGGAGGCATTCTACCTCTTTGTGTACATCCAGTGTATGAGTAACTACTATATCACCCAGCATGCCCTCCCGTGCCGCTATCATGCCCTTCCCCCCATTTACCGACCATGATACGGGTTCTATAGTACTTGTAATCAAATCGATAATCTCCTTTATCCTGTCAAAGGTATCCTTGCCCTCTCCCTTTGCGGAGGCTCCCTCTTCCCCTCCAGTCGCTTCCACCTGTATCGTAAGGCTTTGCCGATCTTCCAGGTTTATGAGCAGGTCGCGGACATCATAGACCCTCAATTCCAGAGGTTCCATGGTAATGTGAACTACATTATCTTTCACCACATAACTCATGCCCTCAGGCAAGATGTAATCCAGTATCACAGAAAGCGGTACATCTTTAAGTTTTATGTTTACATTTGTATCCGGTGTATCTTTATCTAAAAAGAAGTTCATCTTTGATTTTTCCTGGAGAAATGAAATTACATCACCAAGAGGGGTATTTATAAACTCGATTGACATCCTTTCTCCCAGTCCAATTTGCATTTCCTGTGGAATTGGTTTTTGAGAAGGAGATGGCGCCAGCTTCAGTCTTTCAGTATGCTCACGATTTTCCTCAAGTCTCTTTTCCGGATCTTCTCTATGTGCCCTCCCCTTAATGTTTTTCCACTCATCTTTGTCCGTGTACTGCATTAAATTATTATAAGGTATTGTCTTCTCTTTTAGATTTTCAAAGTATCTGTTACGTTCCTGTGTGTTAACCTGTTCTATTCTTGCTATTACTTTTTTGTGCCTTATATCTTCCAGAAGTGCTTGAGCATTTCCCCTCAAGGCATGAGCGGTTCCATCATATGGCCTTGCTTCTAATATTGCATCAGTTATAGCAATGACGTCTCCATATCTATCCTCTTTTACCGCCCGTTTTGCATCCTTAATCATTTGTTTCCTCATCTCATCAGTAATTATTACAGGTGGAGCTTCTGCCTGTTTTTCGGGAGTTATCCTGTCTCCGCTTCTCCTGATACCTCTTTTTTTCAGGACCTCAGGAGAATATGGGTTTTTTTGTGCAGGTTTGGCCAGCTCTTTCTGATTGGGATGTGATTGAGATTTATTGGATGCTGTCTTTTCGTTTAATCCTGTATCTTTATCCCATTTCTTATCGAGCGCTTTGTTTGGCGTAAGCTGACATGCACTTATAACAAGGAGGGAACAAACCGCTATTATCGCAGGGATTTTTCTCTGAACAATTTCCATGTTTTTACGTAAACTTAATTAGTTCGGTTCAGTATCCGCTTTCCGCTTCTTTTATAATTGATCTTAATAATTTTACATTCTTTTCAAACGGCTTTTTTGCTTTGTCTATTGCTTACTGCTGCTGTTTTGTCAGATTTTCTATGGCTGCACTTTCTTTTGATACTGCAGGTTTTGCCTTTTCCTCCACATTTTCGGACAATTCTTCTTCCTCTACTTTTGTAGTTCTTGCAGATTCCTTCAGCCATAATTCATTTATATTGCCATATTCATCCTTATACTTAATCTTAGAAGTAGTTTTCATAAATGTTTCGCCTGGTATCATCCTGATGCCAACAAACTCTCCAGCATCGTTCAATATAACAGCCTTTTTCATTAATGTTGTCGGCCTTTGTGCCTTATAGACGATGTCTTGTAGTACATAATTTGTTGTAAAAT